>DASQBH010001182.1:0-2010 GCA_035635315.1 Longimicrobium sp. | reverse complement strand
AGCCGGCCCCGAGGTTCGGAAAGGAGGTCCTTCGGTCGCGCGCGGAGTGCGGGGTGAACGACGGTACGTCGCGGCGCTCCCTCAGGAAGTCATCGCTTCGCCTGTGCGCAGTAAATCAATGCGTCTGGTATGGCTGGTTCTGAGAGTGAGCAGTTTGTGAGCAGTTGTTGGCGTGGAGGATGAACAGCGCCCACGCGTAACCTTGCGGCCGTCCGGGATGCTCCCGGGCGGCCGCTTTTTCGTCCGCGGCCGGATCATGGAACCCGCTGCATACGGAGGGGGAGAAAGGGATGCGCGTATTCGTCACCGGCGGCACGGGCTACCTGGGCGGACGGCTGATCCCGCTGCTGCTGGACCGTGGCCACCGCGTCCGTGCGCTCGCCCGGCCGGAGTCTGCCCACCGCCTTCCCGCCGGCGCCGGCCTGGCCCTGGGCGACGCGCTGGACGCGGACAGCTACGCCGACGCCGTCTCGCCGTTCGACACGCTGGTGCACCTGGTCGGCACGCCGCGTCCGAATCCCTCGAAGGCACGGCAGTTCCGCGAGGTGGACCTGGCCTCTGCCCGCGAGGCCGTCCGCGCGGCGGGGGAGGCCGGCGTGCGGCACCTGGTCTACGTCAGCGTGGCCCACCCCGCGCCGGTGATGCAGGCGTACGTGGAGGCGCGGATGGAGGCGGAGGAGGCGATTCGCGCTTCCGGCATCCCCGCGACGGTCCTCCGCCCCTGGTACGTGCTGGGTCCCGGCCACCGCTGGCCCTACCTGCTCCTTCCCGCGTACGCCGTCGCCGGACGCCTCGCCTCCACCCGCGAGACGGCGCGGCGGCTGGGACTGGTGACGCTGCGGCAGATGGTGCGCGCCCTGGCCGCCGCCGTCGAAGATCCACCGGCCGAAGGGATGCGCGTCCTGGACGTTCCCACGATCCGCGCATCCATCCTCGCGGCCCCGCCCCGCCGCCACTCCGCGGCCTCCCCGGTCCTCGCCTGACCGGGTTCGATCTCCAGCTTCACGTCCACGGGATCCACATCCACGGATCCACGTCCAGTCGATCCACGTCGGCGGCTCCCCGCCGACATGGATCCGCCTTTCGCACTTCAGCGAAGGCGCCTCCCGGCCGCGGAACGGTCAATTCCCGCGGCCACAAACCCTCTTTGATGAGGAGAAGCACAATGTCCATGTCAGACGACGGCATCCCCCTCACCCGCGCCTCGCTGCTGAACGGCGCGGACGGCGGCGCCACCCTCGCGCCCGCCGATCCCCTCCCGGCCGACGGCGGCGGCGAGAACCTGGTCATCGGCTCGCGCTTCACGGGGCCCACGGACAGCGGCCTGGTGTTTCCCGGGCCGGTGTTCACCCTGAACCCCGTGATCGACGACCTGCAGCCCCGCAGCGGGGCGCCGGGGACGCCCGTGATCATCCTGGGCCGCAACTTTACGCCGTTCGAGGGCGTGGTGCGCTTCAACGGCGTGGTCTCCACCTACAACGCCAGCAGCACCACCCGCATCGACACGGTGGTGCCCAGCAACGCCAGCACCGGACCGGTGTCGGTGGATGGGTTCAACAGCCCGTTCAACTTCACGGTGCTGGCGCCCAGCCCCGCGCCCACCATCCAGGGCTTCTCCCCCGCCGCCGGCCGCCCGGGCGACGTGGTCAACGTCACCGGCACCAACCTGGACAAAGTGACGGAGGTGCGCTTCAACGGCGTGCGGTCGGATGGCATCTTCGCTTTTTCCACGAACATCCTGCAGGCCACGGTGCCGCAGGGAGCGACGACCGGGCCCATCTCCGTCAGCGGGCCCAGCGGGTCCGCCACCAGCGCGGGGAGCTTCGTCGTCGGGACCGGTTTTCCGAGCATCACCAGCTTCTCGCCGGCCGCCGGGGCCACTCCAGCGTTCCGCCGCCCTCGCCGAACAGGGCGGCGCCGGCCAGGGAGAGGGTCAGCCTGTCGAGCATGGTTGGACCAGTTGGATCGGGATGAGGGAGGAGCGCGGCCCGTCGTGGAGATGCGATGCCG
>DASQBH010001181.1:0-3362 GCA_035635315.1 Longimicrobium sp. | reverse complement strand
AAGTTTGGCGCGCAGGAGGCGCCGCCGCAGGTGCAGTACCGGCGCATCCCCTTCGGCCCGTCGCTGGCGCTGGGGTGGAACCAGACCGTGCGGATGGTGCAGCTGCTGCTGGAGACGCTGCGCGACCTGTTCACCGGCGCGCTGTCGCCGCGCAACCTGGGCGGCCTGCTGGCCATCGGCGAGGCGTCGGGGCAGAGCGCGGAAGCTGGGCCGTTCACCTACCTGGCCTTTCTCGCCTTTCTGTCCGTCAACCTGGCCGTGCTGAACCTGCTGCCCATCCCCATCCTGGACGGCGGGCACCTGATGTTCCTGGCCATCGAGGCGGTGCGCGGGCGGCCGCTCTCGCTGGAGGCGCGCATCCGCCTGTCGCACCTGGGCCTCATCATCGTCGTGGGGCTGATGCTGTGGGCCAACGGCAACGACGTGGTGCGCCTGGTGGAGCGCTACATGGGCCGGTGAGGAACATCTGGTGAAGCACGTGGAGGCGGTGGACAAACCTTGTGCCCCCGCCTCCGCGCCAGCAGGGGACTGATCTTCCGCGGCGGACCGCCGCGCCTCCATCTACCGCACGATCTGGTATCAGCCCCCGGGGGTTGAACTAAATCCCCTTTCCGTGGTAAAATACAGGGTTGTTCCGCGGCTCTTTCGAACAAACGTATGTTCGTCGGGTCGCCGGTCCCCCCGCGGGCGCCGCAGAATTGCAGTCGGGCGCCGACCCACCCCATCCACAGCGAGACAGGCGAATGGAACGGACTCAGCTCGAGGCCATCGAGCGTCTCCTTGTTCGTGAGCGCGAGAAGATCCTGCGGTCGCTCGGCCGGTTTCAGCAGCAGTCCAAGCTGAGCCGCGAGAGCGCCGACGCGGACCTTTCCAGCTACTCGTTCCACATGGCCGACCAGGGGACCGACGCGATGGAGCGCGAAAAGTCCTTCCTGTTCGCCAGCAAGGAGGGGCGATACCTCTACCGCATCGAGGAAGCGCTGCGCCGGCTGTACAAGGACCCCGAAGGCTTCGGCATCTGCCACGGCTGCAAGAAGGAGATCCCCTTCCAGCGGCTGGAGGCGCTTCCCCATGCCCGGTACTGCCTGGACTGCAAGCTGCGCGAGGAAGAGGAAAAGGCCGCGTAACTGCACCTGCAGGGAACAGGGAATAGGGAATAGCGGGATGGACGAAGGGCGGCTCTCCAGTGGAGGGCCGCCCTTTTTGCCTGATCATCACGGGCGCAGCGCGTGGTGTGCCGGGTCGCAGCGCTCAGTTCGGATCGTACAAGATCTTGCCGACCTCGTCCGAGGGGGCGGGGACAGTGGTCTGGCAGTAGGTCAGGAAGGTGTCGTCGTTGTAGTAGGGCGGCTGGCAGTTCCCCCGCACGATGAGCAGCACGTTACCGGTGGTGATGTAGTTCTGCAGAAAACCGCCGCCGACGTAGTCGTCCCCACCAGTCTCTGGGAACCCTGAATCACGCTCCCAGACGCGAACTACGGTGCTGGAGTTTCCCAGGATCGTCGCTTCGTCAGCCGACTCGCCCTCGCCCCAATACGCGCCGCTGTCCACCCACTCCCAGATCTTGTTCGTCACGTTCTTATCCGTGTAGTGCTTGAACATGATCTCGTTGTCGCCCCAACCGTCACTGACGTACATCATGTAGCTCTCGAGAATCCCGCCGCGGGTGTTAGGAGGGTACGTGATACCACCGCCTCCTTCCCCGATGCAGTCGCGCGCCGCCGGGTCGCACTCACCCGGTATCATCAAGGTCGATGGTCCAAACCCCTTGCCACCGTCCCGGACGGACTTGGGCTCGGCCGGATGAAGGATCATCACCACCTGTGCGGGAATTCCCTTGCGGCGGTCGAGGCTGACTTGCGCGCCGGCCGGGGTGAACGCCGCCAGCGTGGGATTGTCCACATCCAGGTTCACTCCCACCGCAAGATCCCCCGTCCCGCGCCAGGCCCGGCGCTGCTCAGCGACCGGGAGGTAGAAGTCGAGGGCGGGGAGCTCCGCAAGCCAGCTTTCGACGGTGCCGACGTGCACGCCGGCGGAGGAAGCGGATGCTTCCAGTACCCGCCGGCCGCCGGGAGTAGCTACGAACTCCTGGAACACAAGCTTGTTCTCGTGCCATCCAGACTCCTGCATCGCCCTGTGGACCTGCGCCCGCACCGCGGGATCCCGCATCGCGAGCGCCAGCGCGCGCGCCAGCTTCTGTCCTGCGTCGGATGCAACCGCAGTGTATGGCGTGACTGGGGCGGTTGCCACCGGCTCCAGAGATTTCGTGGGCGCGTCGCAACCAGCGAGTGCCAGCAGCGTAAGGATCGCTGCCGCGAGAGGCGCGCCGGGAGAGGCGATGCTGGAACGGCGGTGTGTTGTGTGAGGCATCAGGAACTCCGCTTGAGAGGACGCATGACGCGGGAGAGAACTCCCACCGGGAAGTAGCAGGATACACTTAACTTAAATTTGACGCAATATGCGTTTGCCAAGGGCCGCGCGAGTGTTCCCCAACAGTATCGAGGCGCGGTTTTCCTTGATGATTCAAGGAGATTGCATCCATTGCTCTCGCGGCCGAGCACGAGAGTGGTTCTAGTTTTTATTAGCTCTTCGGTGCTGATCTGATCCAGCGCTGATACGAACTGGCTGGCAGAAACGCCCTAGAACAGCGCCATCTGCGCCGGGAGCCGCAGCTTGCGCAGGCGGCTTACGTCGATGGGCTCCATCGGCGCCTCCTGGCGCGCCACATCCAGCATCCCGGAGAACCGCCGCCTCGCCAGCGCCTCGCCCACCACTTCCCTGGCAAGCGACGGATCGTTCGCGGCCTCGCTCATGTGGGCCAGGACCACGGCGCAGAGGCCGTCGTGGAACAGCTCGCCCACCAGTTCGGCGGCGGCGCGGTTGCTCAGGTGACCGTGGCTGCCGCCGATGCGCGCCTTGACGGACCAGGGGTAGGGGCTTTCGCGCAGCAGTATCTCGTCGTGGTTGCTCTCCAGCACCAGCACGTCGCACTCGCGCAACGCGTGCCGCACCGGCGCCGTTGCGCGCCCCAGGTCCGTGGCGATCCCCAGCTTTTCCCCCGTCTCGCACTCCGTCACCGTCACGGCCACGGGGTCGATGGCGTCGTGCACGGTCAGGAACGGCGTCACGACCAGGCCGCCGATCTCTACCGGCTCGGCGCTGGAGTAGGGGCGCACGTCCTCGCTGCCGTCCAGCAGGTCGCGGCAGACGTTCTTGGTCAGGTCGGTAAGGTAGAGCGGCACGTTCCAGCGGCGCGCGGCCACGCCCATGCCGCGCGTGTGGTCGCCGTGGTCGTGCGTGACGAGCAGCGCCGTCAGCGACGCGGGGTCGCACTCCACCGCGGCCAGCCGGCGCTCCAGGTC
>DASQBH010001180.1:0-4055 GCA_035635315.1 Longimicrobium sp. | reverse complement strand
GAGCGCGGCGATCACCGCCAGCAGCAGCACGGCACCGATCAACGCCGGCGCGGCCAGGTACGCCGGCACCGGTCCGCGGGCGCGCTCGGCGCTCAGCACCGCCTGCAGGCGCGTGCGCAGCTGGCTGGGGCGCGCCATGGGGACGGCGGCCAGCACGGCGGCGCGGGGCGGGCGCAGCGTGCGGGCCACGTCCAGCAGGTGCCCCGCGTAGTCCGCCCCGCGCGACCCGGCGATGAGCACCTGGTCGTCGCAGGCGTGCTCGCTCTCCAGCCGCAGCCGGCGCGCGGCGGCCCAGGCCAGCGGGTTGAACCAGTGCAGCGCACACGCCGCCTCGGCCACCAGCTGCCACGCGCAGTCCCGCCGCCGCACGTGCGCCAGCTCGTGCGTCAGCACCGCCTCCAGCCGGTCCGCCGGCCACGCCTCAGTCCCCGCGGGAAGCAGGACGCACGGCCGCGCGATCCCCCAGGTGAGCGGCATGCAGCCGTCCGCGCCCTGCAGCAGCGTGACGGGGCGGTCGATCCCCATCCGCCACACCAGCCGGTCGCGCATCTCCGCCGCGGGCCCGTCGGTCAGCGGGCGCGCCGTACGGCCTTCGCGCCGCACGCGGGTCACGCTGCTGGCCAGCCGCACCAGCGCCAGCAGCGCGCCCAGCATCCACGCCAGCACCGCCAGCCCGCCGAGCGCGTCCAGCGTCCCGTTCCCCTCACCCACCATCGGCGTGGCATCCACCGGCGTCGCTGGCGAAGGCGCGGCGGCGGGCGGCGAGGCGGTGTGGACGATGGGCCGCGCCGCATCCGCCGTCTCCGTCCCGCGCATCGGCTTCGTGACGGGGGCGGGCGAATACGCGACGGGCTCGGCGGGGAGGATGGGGAGGCGCCAGGACGGAAGCGCGAGGCCCAGCACCGGCAGCGCCAGCAGTCCACCGAACCCGATGGTCCAGGCCAGGTGCCTCGCGCTGGCCGCCGCGCGCCGCAGCATCAGCGCCGCGATGGCCGCCACGGCCAGGACGACGGTGCCCTTGAGCGCCAGGTCCGCGACGGCACCAACGGCCGCGGCGGTGTCGATGTGGATCATCCCGCTCATTTGCCCTCCTTCTGGCGCCGGATCAGCTCTTCCAGCTCGCGCATCTCCTCGGGGCTCAGCGCGCCTTCGTCCGGGTCCAGCAGCGCGGCGACGACCTTGGCGCGCGACCCGTCGAAGAAGGTGCGTACCAGCCGGTGCAGCGCCGAGTCGCGCGCCTCGTCGCGGGGGATGACGGCGGAGTACAGGTAGCGCGGGCCGTCCTGCGCCGAGACCAGGTAGCCTTTGTCCTGCAGCTTGCGCAGCATGGCGCGCACGGCGCTGTAGCTGGGCGGATCGGGAAGGTCTTCGAGGACCTCCGCCGCGGTGGCGGAGCCGCGCCGGTACACGGAGTCCATGATCTGGCGCTCCCGGCGGGTAAGGTCGCGGTAGGCTTCGCGCATGCGATGGAGAGGGGATGACGGGACGGAGGTGCTACGTCTGTAGCACCATGCTACGAACGTAGCATTGAAGCCGGAGGGGCGTCAAGTGTTTTGTGTGGGAGGACGGCGGACCTGGGCTCTCGAACGTCGGTATGTCGTGGCCAGCACATGAGTTGGGGATCGTTGTGCGCCTGGTTGGGTGACGTGCCGTCGGCTTGCCGGGCGAATGAATTCGCGGCAACAACTACACGAAGTCCGCCTGCGCGGACTCGGCGGCCGGGGTGTGTGCGGCGTCCCGGGCACCTGTGCGTCCGCTACCGGGATTGTCCGCCGGCCCTGTCCGGAGCGAATGAATTCGCGGCAACAACGTCACACAGTCCGCCTGCGCGGACTCGGCGGCCTGGCGGCTTGCGGCGTCCCGGGCACCTGTGCGTCCGCAACCAAGAAACTCCGAGCCGCGACCGAGGAATCTACCGTCGGAATTCTCGTGGCCAGAGGGCGCGCGGGACCTGCGGCTACAGTCCGCGCAGGCGGACTTTGCGAACTTCCAGCGGCGAATTCATTCGCTCCGCGGGGCGGACGGCACGTTGCCCGATCATATTCGCGATGGGCCTCATTCACTCTGCGGGCGGACGGCACGTTACCCGATCAGATTCGATGGACATCCATTCGCTCGCGGGCGGACGGCACATCGCCCGACCATTTTCGCGATGGGCCTCATTCACTCTGCGGGCGGACGGCACGTTACCCGATCAGATTCGATGGACATCCATTCGCTTGCGGGCGGACGGCACATCGCCCGACCATTTTCGCGATGGGCATCATTCGCTCCGCGGGCGGACGGCATGTAACCCGATCCTGCCCGCAATCGTCATCATTCGCTCCTGGAGGCGGATGGCGATAGACTCAGGTTCGCGCGCCGAACCGACCGGGCATCCGCCCCAACGGAATCCACCCACCCGCTGTATCCTTGTCGCGCGGTGCACGACGGGATCGTGCGCCGGACAACCGATCACCCAGCCAGCGAGGACGTGATGCGCCGCAACTTCCTGCTTTCCACCGCCGCCGTGGCGGCCCTTGCGCTCGCCGCGTGTGACGGCGGGTCGCCCACCGGCGGCGCCGATGCCGCGATGGACCGTGCCGAGGCGGAGAACGTCGCCAGCGCCTGGGACGAGGTGGGCGCGCAGGTGATGGACGGCTTCGTGGGGCCCGCGTTCAGCATGTCCCCGGGCGGAGAAGCCGCGTCGGCGACGGCGACCACGGAGTTCAGCCGTACGCGCCAGTGCCCGGTCAGCGGCACGGCCACGATGGCGGGGACGCGCGTGGTGCAGCACGATCCCGCCACCAACAGCGGCAGCATGCAGCTTACCGCCACCCGCACCGACGCGGCGTGCACGGTGAACGCGCGGCGCGGCGGCGGAACGCTCAGCATCACCACCACGCCCAACGTGGCGGTCACGGCCAGCCAGACGTGGGCGGGCGGGCAGCCGGGGACGCGCACCACCACCCACAAGGGCAGCTTCGCCTGGCAGCGCTCCACGGGGCAGAGCGGCACCTGCACGGTGGACCTGACGGCCACGTTCACGCCGTCGACGCGCACCTACACGCTCAACGGCACCTTCTGCAACCACACCGTGAGCGTCACCCGCACCCACACGCCCTGAGCACGGTGGATGACGGAAACGGCGAGTGGCCCCCGGACGATGGAGTCCCGGGGGCCACTCTTTCTTTGCGGCGATCCGCGTTACGCGCCGATGCGGCGGTAGCGCGCGTCCTTGGAGCCCGCCGACACGCCGAAGCCCACACCCGTGCCGAACAGGAGCGCCGTGCCCCCGCCGATGAAGGGGAGGGCGGCCACGATCGGGAGCGCCACCGCAAAGGCGGCCGCACCGGCGATCACGGGGGCGATGCCGTTGTGCACGGCGTCGACGTAGGCCAGACGGCGGCGAACGAAGCCGCGGGTCTGCAGATATCCGAAAGCCGCTGCCGCAATGGCGATGGCGAGGGTGATCATCGTCGGGTCTCTCCAGTTTCAGAAGATGCTTCAGGTCCGATCCGCTGCTGCATCGGATACGGGAGGTTGCGCAGGAAGGTTTCAGGACCCTTCCAGATCCACCAGCGCGCTGACTTTCCTGAGGGAGCGCCCACACGCAAATATAACACATCCAGCCGCTTGCGTGTGAGGATCTTGTCTCGCTCGCGTTGCCGCCGGCCTTCTCCCGGGCGGGTGAACCCGCGGCTGGAAACGCGGGAAGCCCCGCAAACCGCGCGGGGCTTCAACGGCAACGGCACCTGCTGGCGTGCACTCACTTCGAATCCGGCACGAGCGGTCCGCGCAGGCGGACATTGCGTTGTCCAAGCCGCGAATTCATTCGCCACGGCCCCGCAAACTGCGCGGGGCTTCAACTGCATGAGCGCCGCTGGCATGCAGAGTATCCGCGGGCGGCACGAGCGGTCCGCGAAGGCGGACATTGCGTTTTCCCAGCCGCGAATTCATTCGCCCGGCGAGCCCACGCGCAGAAACCCGTCTACATCATCAACAACCCACCCAACCCATGCCCGACCGTCCGATCACCCTCGTCGAACGCATCGAGAGTCTGGCCGCGCGCATCC
>DASQBH010001179.1:0-4624 GCA_035635315.1 Longimicrobium sp. | reverse complement strand
GGAGTACGCGGCCGACGCGGACCGGTACGTGGCGCCGCGCACCGAGGCGGAGCGCAAGGTGGCCGCGGTGTGGGCCGAGGTGCTGGGGGTGGAGAGCGTGGGCGCGCACGACCGGTTCTTTGACCTGGGCGGCCACTCGCTCCTGCTGGTGCGGGTGCAGGCGCGCCTGCGCGAGGCGTTCGGCCAGCCCGTGCCCATCACCGATCTGTTCCGTTACCTGACGGTGAGCGCCCTGGCCGCGGCGCTGGACGCCCCCGCGCCCGAGCCGGCCGCCGCCGCCGCTCCGGCGGACGACGCCCGGGTGCGGCACAGACTGCAGGCGAGGGGGCGGGCCGGGCTGGAGGTCGCCGTCGTGGGAATGGCGGGGCGCTTTCCCGGCGCGCCCGGCGTGGACGCCCTGTGGGCCAACCTGCGCGCCGGGGTGGAGTCCATCCGCCACTTCACCGACGAGGAGCTGACCGCCGCGGGGGTGCCGGAGTCGCTGCGCACCAACCCCGCGTACGTCCCCGCGCAGGGCGCGCTGGCGGAGGTGGACCTTTTCGATGCCGCCTTCTTCGGCTTTACCCCGCGCGAGGCGCAGGTCACCGATCCCCAGCAGCGCCTGTTCCTGGAGGTGGCGTGGGAGGCGCTGGAGCACGCCGGCTACGACGCCGCGCGCGTCCCGGGCCGCGTGGGCGTGTACGCGGGCAGCAGCATGAGCAGCTACTACCTGGACCTGCTCACCCGCCCCGACGTGACCGCCGCGGCCGGCGAGATGGCCGTGTACATGGGGAACGACAAGGACTTCCTGGCCCCCCGCGCGGCGTTCAAGATGGGACTCGAAGGCCCGGCGGTGGTGGTGCAGACGGCGTGCAGCACCTCGCTGGTGGCGGTGCACCTGGCCTGCCAGGCGCTGCTGGACGGCGACTGCGACGTGACCCTGGTCGGCGGCTCGGCCGTCCCGCCGCATCAGCACGCCGGCTACGTCTACCAGCAGGGGAACATCCTTTCTCCGGACGGGCACTGCCGCGCCTTCGACGCGGACGCGCGGGGGACGGTGGGCGGGAGCGGGGTGGCCATCGCCGTGCTCAAGCGGCTTGAAGACGCGCTGGCGGACGGCGACACCGTGCACGCGGTGATCCTGGCGTCGGCCATCAACAACGACGGCTCCGCCAAGATCGGCTTCACCGCGCCCCGGGTAGAGGGGCAGGCCGCCGCCATCCGCGCCGCGCACGCCGCCGCGGACGTGGACTCCGCCACCATCACCTACGTGGAGGCGCACGGCACCGGAACGGAGCTGGGCGACCCGATCGAGATCGAGGCGCTCACCCGGGCCTTCCGCGCGGGGACGGACGGCACGGGCTTCTGCGCCATCGGCTCGATCAAGACCAACATCGGCCATCTGGACGCGGCGGCGGGGATCGCGGGCCTCATCAAGACCACGCTTGCGCTGCGCGAGGGCGAGATCCCGCCCACGCTGCACTTCACGCGTCCCAACCCGCAGATCGACTTCGCGTCCAGCCCCTTCTTCGTCAACACCACGCTGGAAAAGTGGACGCCGCCCGCCGGGGTGCCGCGGCGCGCCGGGGTCTCGTCGTTCGGCATCGGCGGCACCAACGCGCACGTGGTGATGGAGCAGCCGCCCGCCGTGGCGCCCTCCCCCGCACCGTCGCGGCCGGAGCAGCTGCTGGTCCTTTCCGCCCGCACCGAGACGGCGCTGGACGCGGCGGCGCGGCGGCTGGCCGCGCACCTGGAGCAGAACCCGGAGCAGGCGCTGGCGGACGTGGCGTGGACGCTTCAGCAGGGGCGGCGCGGGTTCGCCCACCGCCGCGCCGTGGTGGCGCGCACCCACGCCGAGGCCGCGCAGGCACTGGCGGACGCGGCGAAGGGCGTGGCCGGCCGGGCCGGGATGGAGGCGCCCGCCGCCGTCTTCCTCTTTCCCGGCCAGGGCGCGCAGTACGCGGGAATGGCGCGCGGCCTCTACGAGCGCGAGCCCGTCTTCCGCGAGGAGCTGGACCGCTGCGCGGAGATCCTCATCCCCCACCTGGGCCTCGACCTGCGCGAGGTGATCTTCTCGGATGATTCCGACCGCCTGAAGCAGACGGCGCTGACCCAGCCCGCGCTCTTCGCCGTCGAGTACGCGATCGCGAAGCAGTGGATGGGGTGGGGGATACTGCCGGAGTCGATGATCGGCCACAGCGTGGGCGAGTACGTGGCCGCCTGCCTGGCCGGCGTCTTTTCGCTGGAGGATGCGCTGGCCCTCGTCGCCGAGCGCGGGCGGCTGATGCAGTCGCTGCCGTCGGGCTCCATGCTCGCCATCCCGCTCCCGGCCGCCGAAGTGGAGCCGATGCTGGTCCCCGCCGTCTCGATCGCCACGATCAACGCGCCGGACCGCTGCGTGGTCTCCGGGCCCGCGGACGAGATCACGCGGCTGGAGGCGGAGCTGGTGGGGCGGGGGATCGAGGCGAAGCGCGTGGAGACGTCGCACGCGTTCCACTCGCCGATGATGGACCCGATCCTGGACGCCTTCGGGGCCCGCGTGGCGCAGACCGTCCGCAGCGCGCCGGATCTCCGTTGGGTGTCGAACCTCACGGGGACCTGGATCACGCCGGAGCAGGCGACGGATCCGGCGTACTGGGCGAGCCACCTGCGCCAAACCGTCCGCTTCGCCGACTGCGTGGCCACGCTGGCCGCGGAGGGGCGCGAGCGGGTGTTCATCGAGTGCGGGCCCGGGCGCACGCTGTCGTCGCTGGTCAGGCGGCAGGTGCCGGGATCGGCCACCATCCACTCCATCCGCCACCCGGAGGACTCCGCCGACGACGTGGAGGTGCTGCTGGGCGCGCTGGGCCGCGCCTGGGCCGCCGGGAGCGAGATCGACTGGCGCGCCGTGCACGGGGGCGAGGCGCGCCGCCGCGTTCCGCTGCCCACCTACCCCTTCGAGCGCAAGCGCTTCTGGATCGACCGCGCGCCGCGGCCCGGCTTCGTGGCCCCGGCTGCGATCGCCGCGGCGGACGAGGCGGAGGCGGACGCGGACGCGGCGGCCGACGACCCGCGGGAGGGATGGTCGGCCATGGAGCGGGCCATCGGGCGCATCTGGGAGACGCTGTTCGGCGCCGCGCCGGGGCTGCACGACGACTTCTTCGAAGAGGGCGGCGACTCGCTGATGGCAACGCAGCTGGTTGCCCGCATCCGCGCGGAGCTGGGCGTGGAGATCGGCGTGGGCGCGGTGTTCGACGCGCCCACGGTGGCCGCGCTGGCGGCGGTGGTGGACCGCCCGGCCGCGGACGACGAGCTGGACGCGCTGCTGGCCGGGGTGGAGGGCCTGAGCGACGACGAGATCGAGGCGCTGCTGGCGGCGGGCTTGGGGGAGGACGGCGACGGCAATGACTGAGCTGGCCAATCGCCTGGCGAAGCTGACGCCCGCGCAGCGCAGGCTGCTGGAGCTGCGGCGTGCGCAGCAGTCCGGGGCGGCCCCCGCCGCGGTCCCCATCGCCATTCCCGCGCGCGGAGAGGGGCCGGCGCCGCTCTCCTTCGCGCAGGAACGGCTCTGGTTCCTGGACCGCATGGAGCCGGGGAACGCCTTCTACAACCTGCCCAACGCCGTGCGGATGCGCGGCGCGCTGGACGTACCCGCGCTGCAGCGGGCGCTGGGCGAGATCGTCCGGCGTCACGAGTCGCTGCGCACGGTCTTCGCCGAGGCGGACGGCTCGCCGGTGCAGGTGATCGCGCCGTTTGGCGGGTTCGCCCTGCCGGTGGAGAACCTGTCGGGGTTGGGCGAGGCGGATCGCGAGGCGGCGGCCAGGCGCCGGGTCCAGGAGGAGGCGGCACGGCCGTTCGACCTCTCGGCGGGACCCCTCTTCCGTGCGGCTCTGCTGCGGCTGGGCGAGGAAGACCACGTGCTGCTGCTCTCGATGCACCACATCGTCAGCGACGGGTGGAGCCTGGGGGTGCTCTTGCGGGAGCTGTCGGCGCTGTATTCAGCGTATCGCAAGGGCCGGGAGTCGCCGCTGCCGGAGCTGGGGGTGCAGTACGCCGACTACGCGGTGTGGCAGCGCGGGCAGCTGGCGGGTGAGGCGCTGGATCGGCAGCTGGCGTACTGGCGGGAGCGGCTGTCGGGTGCGCCGGAGCTGCTGGAGCTGCCCACCGACCATCCGCGCCCGGCGGTGCAGACGTACCGGGGCGAGACGGTTCCGGTGGAGCTCTCGCCGGAGCTGCTGGGGCGGCTGCAGGCGCTGGGGCGGAGCGAGGGCGCGACGCTGTACATGACGCTGCTGGGTGCCTTCCAGGTGCTGCTCTCAAAGTACAGCGGGAGTACGGACATCGTCGTGGGGAGCCCGATCGCGGGGCGGACGAGGAAGGAGCTCGAGGAGCTGATCGGCTTCTTCGTCAACACCCTGGTGTTGCGGACCGACCTCTCGGGAGACCCGAGCTTCCGCGAGGTGCTGCGGCGGGCGCGGGAGGTCACGCTCGGTGCGTACGAGCACCAGGAGATGCCGTTCGAGAAGCTGGTGGCCGAGCTGCAGCCGGAGCGCAGCTTGAGCCACTCGCCGCTCTTCCAGGTGGTGTTCACCCTCCGCGACGCCGGGGGCGCCGCGTGGGAGCTGCCGGGGGTGCGGACCGAGGTCGTGGAGCTCGACCCGGGGAC
>DASQBH010001178.1:0-4788 GCA_035635315.1 Longimicrobium sp. | reverse complement strand
GCAGCGACGTGCACCGCATCAGCCACATGCAAGCGATGCTTCTCGATCAGATCGGCCGCGAGTTCCATGCATCCAGTCGCGGGGACCAGCGAAAGTGCCGCGGCTCCATCGAAATCGGCGCGCACTTTGGGGAGAACGTGTTTGAGGGCGGCACGGCTCAATCCTCGCTTTGGTCCTCGCGCACCATGAGCGATCTGCAGCAAGGCAGACACTGTCTCTGGCAGGCTGAGATCGCAGACGAGCACCTGCGCGGTCGGCGGCTGCGCACCCGCGCTTCGAAGCATATCCGCAACCGCCCTCGAACCGATCTCGGCGGTATAGAGCCGCACCACGGCCGACGAATCCAGGAAGTAGCTCCTCACAGGCCGCGGCGCCGCAAGCGAACCACCATCGCGCTCATCTCATTACCCGTAAAGGGCATGGGCAGCTCGGGCGGAGTCCAGGCAGCACCAGGGCGCGGCAGGCGTACGATCATTCCCTGCTCCGCCATGCGGCGGCGGAACTCCTCACGCCATGCGTGCGGGTCTTCCGGCACCGGCTCGTCATTCGCTTGAAGCGCTGCGTTGCTCATCATCTGACGCGGTTCGGGTTCGACACCGAATATAAACCACCCGTCCGGAACGTCCAATACCGCGAACCGCCAACTCGCGGGCCCACTTTCCGACATGCAAGAACGCCCCCGGACGGCGTGCGTCCGGGGGCGTTCTGGTTCGGAAATTCCGTGGTCAGCCCTGGGGAAACGGGGGCGGGACCACCAGGCCGGCGCGGTTCACCCGGGGCTGGGTGAGGGGGACGCTCTCGTCCTCGCGGCGCTCCTTCTGGGTCCAGCGAAAGTACACGGCGGTGATGGCCAGCCACAGGGTGAGCCCCCCCGGCACCCACATGATCACCCCGCCCAGCCGCTGGTCTTCCAGCGGCGAGAGCCCGGGGACGATGCGCGGCGCCTCCACGTACCACGAGTACAGCTCCGTGCGCGAAAAGGTGATGAGCGCCGCGGAGATCATCATGGGGATGCCCACCAGGAACAGGTACATCATCTGGAGCACCGGCGCCACGCGCGGCAGCTCCGGCAGCGGGCTCATCACCGGCCACCACATGATGGTTCCCGTCACCATGATCATCAGGTGCATGGCCACGTGCACGCCGTGGTCGCGCATCATCAGGTCGTAGGGACCCGGAAAGTGCCAGGCCAGGAAGATCGCGTTGTTCAGCGAGAACGCCACCAGCGGCAGTGTGAGCGCGCGGGCCACGCGCCCCAGCACCGGCCGGCGCACCACCGGCCGCAGCACCCAGTCGGGGGTGGCGTACAGCAGGAACGGCGGCATGATGAGGATGAGCACCAGGTGCTGCACCATGTGCGCGCTGAACAGAAAGTAGTCGCTCAGCTCGTGCAGCGGCCCCTGCAGCGCCGCGAACATCAGCCCCATCCCCGCGACAAAGCTCGCCACCTTCTTCGCCGGCACGGGACGCGAGCCGGAGAAGCGGTGGCGCAGGGGGCCGATCACCAGAAAGTACGCGCCGAACAGCAGCAGCCACCCCGCCATGAAGCTGGGGTACACCCGCCACTCGGACCACGAGAAGGCCTCGCCGTGAAGCGCGAGGCCCAGAACCGCGATGGACATCTAGAACCTGCCTGACCTGCAGTGGTGCGTCAGTGCCCCGGCGCCGGGGGCGAAGTGCCCGCGGTGGGGTTCGCCGCCGGCGCGGGCGCCGCGGGAGCCACCTGCTGGTTGGTCGCCGCGATCGGCTTGGTCGAGGTGCCGTGCAGCGGCCCGAAGAGCAGGATCATCGACCCGATCACCAGCGTTCCCAGCAGCGCGGGGAACACGAAGATCCCCGTGAACAGCTTGTGGTCGAACTTGAGGTGCATGTACAGCGCGACCACCAGCAGGAACTTGAGGGCGGAAAGGAACAGGATGATGCTGGTGGCCATCCCCGGCCCCAGCGTTCCGTTCGTCTCGCCCATGTACCCCAGCACCTCCAGCACCGTAAGCCCGATCAGCGCCACCCCCACGCCCAGGTAGAACTTGTTGGTGGGGTGCGTGTGCTGGTTGTGCGCCACCTCGCGCAGTTCACTCGTCATGTCGCCGTTCACCGTACGAGGTAGACCAGGGGAAAGATGATGATCCAGATCACGTCCACGAAGTGCCAGTACAGGCCGGCGATCTCCACGTTCAGCGACTTTTCGGGACCGATCTTTCCCTTCCACGCCATGGTGGCCAGCGTGATCAGGTAGATCACGCCCACGGTGACGTGCGCGCCGTGAAAGCCGGTGAGGACGAAGAAGCTGCTGCTGAACAGGTTGCTCTTCAGCGTCATCCCGTCGTGCACCACGAAGTACGTGAACTCGTACACCTGGCAGCCCAGGAAGATGGCGCCCCCGAACGCGGTGAGGAACAGCCACAGCGCGCTGTTCTTCCGGTCGCCGCGCTGGGTGTAGTTGAGCGCCAGCACCATCGCCACCGAGCTCATCAGCAGGATGAAGGTGCTGAAGGTGGTGAGCGGGATGTTGAACACCCCGTGGTGCATCACCTCGCCCGCGGCGTTGGTCCAGCCGCCCTCGTGGGGCTTGGGCCCGCTCAGGCTGCGCCCCTTGTACGCCATGTACGTGGCGATGAGCGAGCCGAAGAGCAGGCACTCGGAGCCGATGAAGCCCCAGAACGCCATCTTGCGGCTGTCCAGCCCCGTGCTGGTATCGATGTGGGCCGCGTGTGCCGCGTGTGCCGCGTGCGGGTCGAGCGCGTGAGCGTGATCCATGACAGCAGGTTACAGGTTACAGGGTACAGGTTACAGGGGGTGCGGCGGCGGAGACGGTTTCCCTGTCCCCTGTGCCCTCTCCCCTGTTCCCTTTCGTCCTCAGTGGCTGTGCCCCGGCTCGAACGCCCAGGCGTAGATCGACACCACGATCCCGATGACCCCCAGGATGCTGAGCATCCACAGGTTGTGCGCCCACCCCTCCACGTTCCTGAAGATCAGGCCGATGAACAGGGTGGAGATCGCCGCCGCCAGGACGACGGGCCAGTACGAAGGCGGCGGCAGGTGGATCCCCAGGTCGTGCGCCGACATGCGGTTCACGTCGTGCTCCGGGTCGCGCACCTCGCCCACCTTGGTGCCCAAGATGGTGACCTGCTCGGTCTCTTCCTCCACCCGGCCGTGCGGAATGCCGCCGTCCTTGGTGGGGTCGCCCTCCCACAGGGGCATGCGCGAGTGCACCACCGGGATGTGGACAAAGTTGTACACCGGCGGCGGCGAAGGAATGCTCCACTCCAGCGTGGCCGCGCCCCACGGGTTGGGCCCCGCCAGCCGGCCGCGCTTCCACGACCACGCCAGGTTGATGGCGAAGATCAGCGTGGCCAGGGCGATGATGAAGGCGCCCCCCGAGATGACCAGGTTCATCTCGTTGAAGCCCATGTTGTCGCCGTAGGTAAAGATGCGGCGCGGCATCCCCAGCATCCCCAGAAAGTGCATGGGGAAGAAGGTCAGGTTCATCCCGATCAGCGTGAGCCAGAAGTGGGCCTTGCCCATGGGCTCGTTCATCAGCCGGCCGGTGATTTTGGGATACCAGTAGTAGATCCCCGCCCACAGCCCCAGCACCGTGCCCCCGAAGAACACGTAGTGCAGGTGCGCCACCACGAAGTAGGTGTCGGTCTGCTGCAGGTCGCTGGGGGCGGCCGCGTGCATCACGCCCGAGATGCCGCCGATGGTGAACATCGCGATGAACGCGATGGAGAACAGCATGCTGGTGGTGAAGCGGATGCTGCCGCCCCACATGGTGCCCAGCCAGTTGAACACCTTGATGCCCGTGGGGATGCCGATGAGCATGGTCGACAGCGCGAAGAAGCTGTCGGCGATGGGCCCCATCCCCGTGGCGAACATGTGGTGGCTCCACACGCCCCATCCCAGCCAGCCGATCAGCACGCCGCTGAACACCATCACGTTGTAGCCGAAGAGCGGCTTGCGGCTGAACGTGGGGATGGTCTCCGACACCATCCCCATGATGGGGACGATCAGGATGTACACCTCGGGGTGGCCGAACATCCAGAACAGGTGCTGCCAGAGCAGCGGGTCGGCCCCGTTGCGGATGTTGAAGAAGTTGCTGCCGAACAGGCGGTCCAGCATCAGCTCGGTGATGGCGATGGTGAACACCGCCATGGCCGTCACGATCAGGATGGCCGTGATCAGCGTCATCCACGTAAAGATCGGCATGCGCATCAGCCGCATTCCCGGCGCGCGCATGTTGATGATGGTGACGATGAAGTTGAGCGACGCCATGATGGACGACAGACCCAGGATCTGCAGGCCCAGGACGTAGAAGTCCATGTTCAGGCCGGGCGAGAACTCGCGGGTGGTGATGGGCGCGTACGCGAACCACCCCGAGTTGGGCCCAAGCTTCATGAACACGCCGACGTTGAAGAACAGCACGCCGAACAGGTACACCCAGTACGACAGCGCGTTGAGCCGCGGGAACGCCACGTCCCGCGCGCCGATCTGCAGCGGGATGATGTAGTTGAAGAACGCGGCCGTCAGCGGCATCAGCGCGGCGAAGATCATCGTCAGCGCGTGGACCGTGAACATCTGGTTGTAGAAGTCCGCGCTGAGGAAGTCGTTGTTGGGCACGGCCAGCTGCACCCGGATCAGCAGCGCCTCGATGCCGCCGACCAGGAAGAAGATGAAGGCCGTTACGCCGTACAGAATGCCGATGCGCTTGTGGTCGACCGTGGTGATCCAGCTCCACAGGCCGGTGGGCTCGGCGTGTACGGCGGTGTGCTGCTGGTGGGGGGCGGCCAC
>DASQBH010001177.1:0-5784 GCA_035635315.1 Longimicrobium sp. | reverse complement strand
GCCCTCCCCCACAAACTGCGTGGGGGAGGGAGAACGGCAGGAACCCGTCCGAAGCGCGATCGAATTCTCCCCTCTCCGTGAGGAACGAACGGGGAGGGGCCGGGGGAGGGGCACCCCGCGGGCGCAGTTCGATCTGCGTCGCCGAGCCTCGATCCCCGCGGCAACCCAACCTCCCCCAGCAGTTTTGGGGGAGGTGGGCGAGGTTTACGAGCCCGGAGGGGCGGGCCTCGAACCACGCCGAAGCCACGCAGCAACACCACCTCTGACCGATACACCATGCGCCGACACACCCTGCCCATCCTCGCCGCCGCGCTCCTCCTCGCGCCGCAGAGCCTGCGCGCGCAGGACATGGCGGACTACGACTACGAGAACCTGGTGTTCAGCGGCGTGGGCGCGCACCTGATGGAGGTGTTTCCCGCGCGCACCGACCCGGCGCTGGGCTTCAACCTGCGCGTGGACCTGGGGCTGCTGGGGCCCAACGTGCGCATCACCCCCGGCATCACCTACTGGTCGTCGCAGCTGCGCGACAGCGAGGTGGAGCGCATGGAGACGCGCATCGAGGCCGCGTGCGAGCGGGGAAGCGTGCCCTGCCCGGGGATCGAGCTGGGCGACGTGGAGGTGAGCGACCTGTCCGTGCAGGTGGACGCGCACTACCTGTGGACCACGGACTACTTCGTGGAGCCGTACGGCGGCGTGGGCGTGTCCCTTCACCTGCTGAACGGGAGCGGCGAGTTCGTGGACGACACCTTCATCGAAGAGCTGCTGGACGCCGTGGCCCCCGGGCTGGACCTGGTGGGCGGGCTGGAGTTTCCCGTCGCCGGCAACCTGCGGGTGCTGGGCGAGGCGCGGGCGGTGCTCACCGGCAACACGCGCTACATCAGCCTGGGGCTGGGCGGCGCCTGGCGCCTGCCGCCCGAGTACCAGCGGCCCGTCGTCCCGCCGCCGCCGGCCGCTCCTTTCACCACGGGAGGCCGCTGATGGCCGCCGCCCGCCCCCCCGTCCGCGTCGCCGTCCTGGGCGCCGGGAGCATCGCCCAGGTGGTGCACCTGCCCATCCTTTCGCGCATGCGCGGGGTACAGGTGGCCGCCGTGGCCGACCGCGACGCGCACACGGCACGCACCATCGCGCAGCGCTTCGAGGTGCCGGTCGTCGCCACCAGCTTCGAAGAGGTGCTGACGGACGACATCGACGCCGTGGTGGTCTGCACCCCCAGCAACCGGCACGAGGACCAGGTGCGCGCGGCGCTGCAGGCCGGCAAGTACGTGCTCTGCGAAAAGCCGCTCGCGCTGACGGCGAAGGGCGTGGAGTCGCTGCTCAAGGAGAAGGGCGCCGAGGAGCGGCTGATGGTGGCGATGAACCAGCGCTTCAGGCCCGACGCCATCGCCCTGCGCCAGTTCGTCTCCGGCGGGGAGCTGGGGAACGTGCACTACCTGCGCACGGGGTGGCTGAACCGGTACCGCCCCCGCGGCCGCACCTGGCGCGACCGCAAGGCCACGGCGGGCGGCGGCGCGTTCATGGACCTGGGGCTGCAGATGCTGGACGTGGCCATGTGGATCCTGGGCTATCCCGAGCCGGAGCGGGTGACCGCCCACATGTACGCGGCGCCGGAGAGCGAGGTGGAGGACTCGGCGGTGGTGGTGGTGCGGCTGGCGGGTGACCGGCTGGTGAACCTGGAGTGCACCTGGAACCTGCTGGCCCAGCGCGACCGCCAGTACCTGCACCTGCTGGGAAGCAACGGCTCCGGCTCGCTGTCGCCGCTGGCGGTGTTCAAGCAGATGCCGGCCGGGCTGGTGGAGGTCACGCCGCAGATCCCCGCCGCGCGCGAGAACCTGTTCACCGCCAGCTACCGCAACGAGCTGTCGCAGTTCGTGGACGTGGTGCGCGGCGAGCGCACCCCTGACTCGCCTCGGGAACACCTCGTGCTGATGCGCCTGGTGGAGGCCGCGTACCGCTCCGCCACGGAGCGGCGCGAGATCGAGCTGTAGCCGCCACCTGCGCGGCTGCGGCCAAACGGACAAGGGAGGATGGGACGATGGCGGACGTGAAAGAGCTGGTTGAGGGGATGAACGAGGACCTTGCGGCCGAGTACCAGGCCGTGGTGATGTACCGCACCTACGCGGCGCTGGTCACGGGCCCGTGGCGGCAGGAGCTGCGGGGCTTTTTCGAGGGCGAGATCCCCGACGAGCTGGGCCACGCGGCGTTCCTGGCCGACAAGATCGTGGCGCTGGGCGGCGTGCCCACCACGGAGGTAAAGCCGGTCCCCATCCCGCGCACCAACCGCGAGATGCTGGAGAACGCCCTGCAGGCCGAGGTCGACACCATCGAGCGCTACACCAAGCGCCTGCAGCAGGCCGAGGAGCTGGGCGAGATCAGCATCAAGGTGCAGCTGGAGAACCTGGTGGTGGACGAAAGCCAGCACCGCGACGACATCCGCCGCATGCTGATGGACTGGAAGGAGTCGCAGTAGGGGAGAACTGCAGGGAACAGGGAATCGGGAACAGGGAATAGCGGGATGATGAACGGGCGCGCGGCAGATGCCGTGCGCCCGTTTGTCTGCGGATCATCCGCGGACTGTCATCCTGAGGCCCATCCACCGTGAACCTGGCCTTTATACCAGATCCGCAAAAACAAAAAGCACTCACGCAGAGCAGCGGAGGGGCAGAGCAGCAGAACGAAACTCTCTGCTACTCTGCCTCTCTGCTACTCTGCGTGCAAAGTCTTTTGCCGGAGTTGGTATTACATTACTCCAGCGTAAGCCGGGCCGAAGGATCTACTCTCCGACTGCTCGAACGTAGACGCGGCAGCCCGCACCGGAGCCGCAGCGGCGCCAGGCGCTGGACAGAGCCCGTTCCCCGGTCCGTGCGATGGCGGATTTGGTCTCATTGTCCAGTTCTGCCCGCCGTGCTATCGTTGGTAAGCCACTTAGGGGAGAGAAATCCATGTCCGTGACACCGGTCTACCTCGAAGTCGTCGACTTCATCGCCGCCGGTCCCACGCCCGACCGGATCGCTTCGTATCACCCCTCCGATGCCGCCTGCGAGCGTGTGATGGAACTGCTGCAGCGCCAGAAGACTGGTGAACTGCTGCCTCAGGAGGAAGCGGAACTGGATGATTACCTTCAGCTGGAGCACCTGATGCGCCTCATCAAGGCCCGCGCAAGGCGGTACGCGTCGGCGTGAGCGGCACGTACATCAGCGCCACCCTGCGGCGGGATGTGGTACGCAGGGCTGGGGAGATCTGCGGGTACTGCCTGATCCATCAGGACGACGCGCTGGCGGGTTGCGCCGTAGATCACATCGTCAGCGAAAAGCATGGCGGACGGACCGAATTCGACAACCTCGCGCTGTCCTGCACCCTCTGCAACCGCCGGAAAGGTACCGACATCGCCTCCGTCGTTCCGGAGACTCGGCGAGTGGTTGCGCTCTTCAATCCCCGCGCCGATTCCTGGACCGAACACTTCAGGCTCTCGGGCGACGTTCTGACGATCCACTCCCGGACGGACGTCGGGGCGGTCACGGTGCGGCTTCTTGGCTTGAACGACTTTCATCGGCAAGCCGAGCGCGCGTTGCTGCGCGAAGAGGGCCGCTATCCGCCGCGTGCCGTCCGGAGCAAGCTCCAGCTATCCGCACAGGGAGCGCCGGTTGCCCGAAACGGGAAATCTGGTTAGATTCACCGTTTCCCTGACCGCCCGTGCGCGTCTGTCCGCGGGGATGGTCTGACGGAGCCGTACTCAAGCTCAGCCCAAGGTGGTGCATAAATGAAGGCCGACATCCATCCGAACTATAAGCCCGCGGCGGTGCACTGTGCCTGCGGCAACACGTTCCAGACGCGCTCCACCAAGGGCGACATCCACGTGGAAGTCTGCAGCAACTGCCACCCGTACTTCACGGGCAAGCAGAAGCTGATGGACACCGCGGGCCGCGTGGAGCGGTTCCGCCAGCGGTACGCCACCGCCGGCAAGTAAGACGAGCGAGAGAGCCGGGGCCACGAACCCCGGCTCTTTCTCCATCCAGGCCGGAACGGCAGGGAACGCTTTAGAGGGAACAGCCTGCCGGGCACCGGATGCCGCGTGCGGGCTGCTGTCGTATGTGATACTTTCGCACCTTCGCACTCTCGCACTTTCGCACTCCGTTCATGCACGACCGCATCGCCGAAAGCCGGGCCCGCTACGAGGACCTGTCCGTACAGCTCGCCGACCCCAGCATCCACGCGGACCCCAAGCGGCTGCGCGAGATCTCGCGCGAGCATTCGCGGCTGGCGCAGATCGTGGAGGCGGCGGCGCGGCTGGACCGCGCGCGCACGGAGCTGGAGGGCGCGCAGGAGATGCTGGCCGAGGGCGCCGACGACGTGGAGATGGCCGCCATGGCCCGCGACGAGGCGCAGCGCCTCACCGCCGACGTGGAGCGGCTGGAGAACGAGCTCAAGCTGCTGCTCATCCCCCGAGACCCGCTGGACGACCGCGACGCCGTGGTCGAGGTGCGCGCCGGCACCGGCGGCGACGAGGCGGCGCTCTTCGCCGGCGACCTGTTCCGCATGTACCAGCGCTTCGCCGACCGGCACGGGTGGAAGATCGAGGTCGTCAGCGTTTCCGAGGGGACGGCGGGCGGCTACAAGGAAGCCGTGTTCGTGGTCCGCGGCGCCAACGCCTACGGCGACCTGCGCTACGAGAGCGGGGTGCACCGCGTGCAGCGGGTGCCGGCTACCGAGACGCAGGGGCGCATCCACACCTCGGCGGCCACGGTGGCCGTGCTCCCCGAGGCGGAGGAGGTGGACGTGCAGATCAACCCCAACGAGCTCAAGATCGACGTCTACCGCAGCTCGGGCCCCGGCGGGCAGTCGGTGAACACGACGGACTCGGCGGTGCGCATCACCCACCTGCCCACGGGGCTGGTGGTGACCTGCCAGGACGAGAAGTCGCAGCACAAGAACAAGGACAAGGCCATGGGCGTGCTGCGCTCGCGCCTGCTGGACGCGCGCATCGCCGAGCAGGAGGCGGAGCGCGCCCGCGACCGCAAGGCGCAGGTGGGCACCGGCGACCGCTCGGCCAAGATCCGCACCTACAACTTTCCCCAGAGCCGCGTGACCGACCACCGCATCGGATTCACCACGCACGCCATGCAGCAGGTGCTGGACGGCGGCCTGGACGAGCTGATCGAGCGGCTCAAGCTGGCCAGCCAGGCGGAGCGGGCGGCGTAGCCCTCCCCCCCCCGGCGGCGCCTGAGAGCGCGCCACCCCCTCCCGCAAACTGCGCGGGAGGGGGATACACGGCACGGGCGGTGGAGTGCTTCGGACGAGGCTGTGCGAGGGTCAGGCGCCCCCCTCCCCGGCCCTCCCCCACAGACTGCGTGGGGGAGGGAGAACGGCAGGGAACCGTCCGAAGCGCGGTCGAATTCTCCCCGTTTTCCTGCGCAGCGGGGGAGAGGGGGGCGTCGGGCGCAGCTCGATCTGTGCCGAAAGTGCACGCCGTTCTCCCCTCTCCGCGAGGAACGAGCGGGAAGGGGCACCCCGCGGACGCAGTTCGATGCCGGTCGAAAGCAGCGGAAGGCCGCGGCCTCCCAATCCCGCTATTCCCTGTTCCCTGTTCCCTGTCTGTGTCGACCGAGACCCGGCGCTGGACCGTCGTCGAGATGATCCGCTGGACGGCGGACTACCTGGGCGCCCGCAACGTGCACAATGCCCGGCTGAACGCCGAGCTGCTGCTGGCGGGCGTGCTGGGGCTCAAGCGCCTGGACCTGTACCTTCAGTTCGACCGCCCGCTCCTTCCCGAAGAGCTGGCCGAGTACA
>DASQBH010001176.1:0-7803 GCA_035635315.1 Longimicrobium sp. | reverse complement strand
GCCACCAGGGGCCCGGGGAGTCAAGCCTGGAGGTGGCCTGCGTGAACCCCGCGGGCGGCGACTCGCGGGACGTGATCCTTCCCGCGATGTTCACCCTCGCCGTCATGTACTTCGCCGTGCTGTTCCCCACGATCCTGTTCTGGCCGCGCACGCCCGCCTCCCGCAGCGCCGTGCGCGCGGAGCTGCGCCGGGAACGCCAGCGCCGATAGCCGGCGAAGCTGAAGCCGAGAGCAACGACCAGGGTATCCGCGGCGGGAGCAGCGCCGCGCATACGCCGCCACCGCGTCCAGGTAGCGCCGCCGCGCCTCGGCGTACAGCGTGCCGAACGCGAGCGACGACTTGCCCGATCCCGACACGCCGGTGAACACCACCAGCGCGTCGCCCGTCCCATCCGCAGACCCGCCGCTCTTCCCTCCCTTCATCCGCCCCGCCCGCCCGAGGTTTTCTGGTGATGGGGACCGGTCGATGTCGATGCATCCGCTGACGCCGGCAAGCCCGGTGATTCCAGGCGAAACCAGTCGCAGATCGAGATCTGGACCGGGTACACGCATTATCTTCTGGCGGCGGACGGGCTTCTGCGGCTCACGGACGCACTCTGCAAGAAGAAGCTCGATGAGGCGGCCTTCAAGCGGGTCAGCGCCGTGATTGGCGCGGCGCACGTGGCGCTTCAGGCGGTGAACGAGCAGCTGATCAAGGGCATCGAGAACATGCGGGAGGGCAAGGCTCCCGAGTTCAGCTTCGATCCCTCCCCCATTCCCGACTGGCCCGCGGATTCCGGCGAGACCAGCGTCTTTGCCGGGGCGTGGGAAGCGATCAAGGCAGTGCTGGAGAGGATGCTGGACGCGACCAGCCCCTCCAGCGTCATGGGAGTGGCCATCGCCGGCGTGATCAACAGCGGCGAAGACATCATCAAGTCCCTGGAGCCGGCCTTCGGTTGAGCAGCACTCCGTGGACGGGGCCTCGTACGGGGCCCTGCATGTCTCCATCCGGACCCGCTGCCACCGGACGCGTCGCTCGTAGAAGCTTGCAAGGGGCGAGCAGATGACGGTGCCTGGCCCGGATGCGTGTAGCCGGGGAGGCGAGGCTCCGCCAGCGTCGCAAGGGTGGTGGACGCGAAAAGGCCCTGCATCGCAGACGATGCCGGGCCTTCGCTTATCTTGGTTGGGACGGCCGGATTTGAATCGGCGACCTCCTGAACACCATCTAAGTTGACTCATCATCGAGAATGTACAAGATGGCGGATTTACTAGCGTTTTTGATAGACCTTGCAGCATCCGAACGACATTTGAGGAGTTTTGGGGGATAGAACACATACAAAACATACACAAAAGCATACATGGTTCGGGCTCCGCCAAGTGCCGGCCCTGTCTGTTAGATCCCGAAGAAGAAGCGAACAAAACCGCGGCGGGGTTGTATGGAGATCACCTCGGCAATGCCGGCGCTGGGAGGCTGTAACTAAGAACTCCTGGGTCCTGCCAACGCTGCGACAGCACGTGACGATTTCCCATACAACGTGAAGCAGGTGCTCGCGGCCCGGGGCTCGCTCTCCACCATCCCACTCGATTTCCATCGATGAGTCAGGCCGGCGCCCGCTCAGAGCGAGGTGACGAGTATCAGCTTCGCGTCGCGCTCCCCTGGATCGTGCGGTTGTGGACCGATCCCTGGGTCGTGGCCGTCCAGGTGGAATCACTCGGGATGCCGGGCGACGCCGGGGTGCCACTCGTGGACGACATCGTCGTCGAGCTGGCGGATGGATCGCGCATTTATGTCCAGGCGAAGAAGAATCATCCGAAATTCGAAACGTGGTCGCTTCGGGATCCGTTGATGGGCTCCGAGTTGGTCAAAGCGCGAGACCAACTGGAACGGGAGGGCGCCGGGAGCAGCAGTATCGTCCGGTTCTATTCGCGCTCGCCTTTCGGAGCTCTGCATCGGCTCGCGGAAGGGGCTCGCGACTACCCGGACCACGAGACCTTCTCGGCAGACGCACCGCAGACCCTCACGGCTGAACTGCAGGCGTTGGCCGGGCACTGGGACCGAAGCGAGGAGGTGGCGTTCGCACTCATCCGCCGGATCGAGTTCACGGTTACCGGGGATTACGACGAGATGGACCGGGACACCCTGGCGGCGCTCCGGATGGTGTTCGCACGGCCGGAGGACGTGCGCGACCTGCTGGAGGAGCGACTGCGAAGCCACCAAGCGCGGCTGCGGGATCCCGTGGTGGCATTTCGCAGGGCAGATCTCGACGGCGTTCTCGCCGAGCGCGGTCACGTACCGTCTCCGCATCGTGCGGAAGCCGAGCAGCTCGCCGCCTTCACGCGGAGTTCCCGGATCGGCCGCTCATGGATTCGTGACGTAGCCGGCACCCGTGTCCAGCGGTCGGAAACGCGAGCGATCCTCGACGCGATCGAGAGCGGGACGCGGACGGTGCTGGTGCTGGGAGAGCCCGGAATCGGCAAGACCTGCGTGCTTCTCGATCTGGCGGACGCGCTGGAGCAGGACCCGTCGAAGGCGCTACTGTTCATCAAGGGTGACCGTTTCAGCGGTGCCCACACGATGGCGGAGTTGGTCGAGCGCGGTCTGCCGGACGACGTCGTGGGGCGATGCGCCCGTCTGGCGGTTCACCGGCCGGTCGTCGTGGTCATCGATGCCTTGGACGTACTCTCCCTTCAGCGCGCGGGCGGTACGCTGGAGCTGTTCCTCGGGCTCATTGACC
The DNA here is from genome assembly GCA_035635315.1 of Longimicrobium sp. Taxonomy (GTDB): domain Bacteria; phylum Gemmatimonadota; class Gemmatimonadetes; order Longimicrobiales; family Longimicrobiaceae; genus Longimicrobium. The sequence goes on along the minus strand of DASQBH010001176.1, from coordinate 5,090 downwards.
GGCTCGCCGCGATCGAGAACGTGACGGTCGTCGCGGCGTGCAGGACCTTCGACCTGCAGTTCGATCCATTGCTGCGGGGCCGGTCTTGGGGGGCGCACGTCACCGTCGGCCTGCTGGAGGTCGAGCGCCATGTCACTCCGATCCTCGGCCAGTGGGGCGTGAACCCGGACCAGCTCGATCGCGGGCTCGTGGAGTTGCTGCGCGTTCCCGGCCGGCTCTGGCTGTATGGTCAGGTACTGAAAGATGGTCCGCTCGTGCAGGTTGGGTCCCTGTATGAGCTACACGACCGCTACCTGGAGGGCGTCGAGCGTGAGCCGGGATGGGGCGCTGGCGCGGTCGAGGTGCTCGATCGAGTCGCGGCGCGGATGCAGGAGACACGGTCGCTGGAGGTGGCGCGGGCCGAGATGCCCGCGACGGCGGACGTTCTCCAGGGGCTGCTGAGCCGAGGCGTGCTCGTCGTGACGGAGCGCGGCTATGCCTTCGGCCACCAGGAGCTCCTGGACGTCGTGGCGGTCCGGTCGGCGCGGCGCCGGGGTGAGCGGCTCTCCGACTTCGTAGCCGCCCGTCCCGGGCTTCCATTCCTGCGGCCGACCGTGCGCGTGTTCTGCCATGTGCTGCGCGCGGAGCAGCCGGCGCAGTTCCGGCGCGAGGTGAGAGCCTTCGTCGCGGACGAGCGGATCGCGTACCATCTGCGACGCCTCGTAGCGGAAACGCTGGCGGAGACCCAGCCTGACGCGGAGGACGTTCCGCTGCTCCGGTGGCTCATGACGAGCCACGGCGATCTCTTCGAGCGGTTCCTCCAGCGTGCGGGCGCGGAGAAATGGCTGACCCTCGTTGTCGAAGAGTTGCTGCCTTCCGCGCGACGTGCGGAGGATGCGGAGCGGTGGACCGGCCGGTTGCTGCGCCATCTGGACGGGTGGGCGGCCGCCCGACCCGAAATCGTGCTCCCCACGTGGCGGCGGGCGCTCGAGGAGGGGTGGCCGGGCGCGTCCGGGCTGAGCTGGGTGCTCGCGAGGGCGCTGAAAGAGAGCCTGCCGGCGGCCGGCCGCGAGCGGATTCCCTGGACCGATGCGGAGTATCTGGTTCGCCATCTGGTTCAGGGTCTCTCCGCTGACCGGGACGACTCCTACTTGGTCGGCCCCGTCGTGCAGGCGTGGGTCGAGGCCGGGGGGGCCGACGACGTGGTCATCGATTTCCTCGACCTCGAGGGAACCATCGACCGGCCGGAGGGAACGCTCGGCAAGCGCGTGCGCGCGTTGCGGCCGAGAGGGCCGGAAAGCGCCCTCCGGACGGAGTTCCTGGCCGCACGCATGGCCGTCTCCGACTCCCTGATCGACGCCGTGCTGGCCTACGTGCTGCGCGAAGCCGAAAGCGAGGCACGGCGTTTCAGGGGCATCCTCAACGAGACCTCGTGGCGGGCACGGCACAATCGCGGGATCATGCCCCACGACGCGCTCAACGATGTCCTGAAGGCGCTGGAGGACGCGCTGGGCGAGCGCGCCGCGCGGGATGACCCGTGGTGGCGTCTCCACGCAAGCTCCCTCGCCGCACACGAGGACAGCGGCATGCGCTACCTCGCGGTGCAGGCGCTCCGGCGCGCGTCCGAGGCAAACCGGGAAACGATCTCCGTCCTGCTGACGGATCCGGAAACCTTCGAGTACGGGGAGCTCGACAGCGAGGTCAGCGAGCTCGCCCACGACGTGTACCCGTTCCTGAGCCCGGAGGCCGCGGCAAGGCACCAGGCGCTCGTGCTGTCTCTCAGCGAGCCGCGGCCAACCGACACCGAGGAATGGATGGGCCGGGTCCGCCGCCGGAAGGCCTACGAGCACCTGCTCTGGGTTCCCCGGCCGTACCGGGTGCCGGAGGTCAACGACTTCATCCAGCGATGGGAGAGCGAGTTCGGGCCCTACCGGGCTCAGCCGCGGATCTACATGTCCGGCGGCTTCGTGGCGCCGCCAGTGTCGGCGGCGCAGATCCAGGGGTTGAGTGACCAGGGGGTCCTTCGCGTGATCGGCTTCTGGGGGACGACCGTCGACGAGCGTGACTACGTGGAGCTGGTGGGTGGGTGGGATCAGCTGGTCGGATCGGTTCGCGACGCGGCGATGAACGTCCCAGACCGGGCACTGGGCTGGCTGGATGCGCTCCTCGGAACGGATGGCCCCGCGCCGTATCTCGACGCATGCGTGGATGGCATCGCGCTCCATCTGCACGTCCGGTTTGGCGGCTTGAAGCCGAGCGGAACCTGGGACCCGGCCGAGCCCGTCCCAGACGGGCAGGCCCTCGCTCGCACACTGCTCGGCCTCGTTGAGCGGTTCGGCGAGGCGTGGATCACCGAGCACACACTCTCAGAGGCCATACAGGCCTGCACGCACGTCCTCGACGATGATGATTCCGCGGCTCGGCTCAGCGTGCTGCTCACGCAGCTCGGTGAGTCGCCGAATCCGGACGGGACGCTCGGCCACGATCCCGGAATGGAGGCGCTGAACTCGACGCGAGGGAAGGCCGCTTTCGCCGCGGTCCTCCTTGCGGCCGGACTCGCTGAGGCGGAGCGGGACATTCCGGAAGCCCTCGCCGCGCTTCTGCTCCAGTTCGCGCGCGATCCGCGCCCGGGCGTCCGATGGGCCGTACTGCGCGGCCTTCCGCCACTCACGCATTCGCGTCCCGAGCTTGCCTGGCAGCTGCTCGACACGGCGACGGAGTGGGCTGGAAGCGAGGTATGGGAGGCTGCGGAGACGTCGCTCTACTACAACTACCATCGACACTTCGACCGGGTCGGACCGATCCTTGAGCGGATTCGCGGGAGCGCCCTTGAAGCGGCGGGCAGCGTCTACGGGCGGATTGGCACGCTCTCCTGGCTTTCGGGACACCTGGACGACGAGTCGCTGTACGGGTGCCTCGCGGATGCTCCGGCTTCGGTATGGAGCGGTGTGGCGGAGGTGCTCGCCGCGAACGTCGGTGACAGCGCGCAGAGTGCGCGATGCGAGGATGGGCTCGTCCGTCTGCTCACCTCGAAGGGCGCTCCCGAATCCGTGGGAAACCAGGTGGAGGCGGCGATTGGTCGCGGGAAGGGTAAGGGGGGGCGTGTTGCACGCCGAGTCGTGGAAGCTCTGCTCGAAGGTCCGGCGGATCGCGAAGACGCCGTGATGCGCGTCCACACGATCCTGGAGTGGGCAGCCGAAGAGGCCCGTTATGATGCACTCGGCATTCTTCCCCTGCTGGAAAAGGTCGCCTCGGGATTAGAGGCTGGGCACCTGCGAGGACTCCATATGGGGAAGGAACTGGTACTCGCGCTGACGGCCGTGATGCGGGAAGCCGACGAATCGGACGACGCGGCCCTGATCGCTCGGGTCGTCGCGCTCCAGGACCGCCTGCTGCAACTCGGGGTCGATGAGCTCGACCGCATGCTGGATGTCGCGAGCCGTCCGTAGCTCGCTTCCCCAGAACGGTTATGACGACGCCGCGCGGGCTGCCGTTGCTTGGCGGGCGCTCGTGAGCCTCGAGGTGCCTACAGATTCCCGAAACAAATAAACACAGAGACATACACGCCCCCCCTCGGACGCGAAAGGCCCTGCATCGCAAGACGATGCAGGGCCTTCGCTTACTTCTCAGCCTTCCGCCGCGGCTCTGATGCCTGCGTTTCGAGGGTCGCGAGGGGACGGCTGGTTTGCGCGTCAGCGACTCGCTGTCAGGGGCCCGCCCTCCCCTGCCTACAAACACCCCTCCAGAATATCCAGCCCTTCCCGTACCACCTCCTGTTCAATCGTCAGCGCAGGGAACATCGTCAGCAGGTTCTCCTCCTCCGCACTCACCAGCAGCCCTGCCTCCCGGCAGCGTTCGCCGAGTCGCGACGCATAGTCGCTATCCTCGCCGAACTCTAAGCCGATGGCCAGCCCGATGACGCGCACCGACGCCTGCTCCGCGAACTTCATCCCGCTCAGCCGCGCCCGGAAGGAGTCGCCCTGAGTGGCCACGTTCGCCAGCAGCGCCTCCCGGTGCTTGCGCCAGTACTTCAGGTTCGCCAGCGCCGCCGCCACCGACAGCGGGTGCCACCCGTACGTCGAGTAGAAGTCCACCCCCGCGGCGTCGGCGACTGCCTTCGTCACCAGCGTGGCCCCCATCGGCGCGTACCCCGCGGTAATCGCCTTCGCTACGCACAACACGTCCGGGTCCAGATCGAAGTGCTCGGACGCGAACAGCTTGCCGGTCCGGCCGAACCCGGTCGCCACCTCGTCCATGACGAACAGCGTGCCGTGCTTGCGGCACGCCTCGCGTACCCGCGCCATGAACTCCGCCGACGGGATCAGCACGCCGAGGTTGCACACCACCGGCTCCATGATGAACGCCGCAACCTTCTCGCCCTTCAGCAGCCGCTCCACGCGGTCGGCAGCCCGGTCGTCCAGCGGCGGCTCGACGTGCTGGCAGTGCGGCAGCAGGTTCGGGTACGTCCCGCGGTCGCCGGCGAGGCTGCGCGTCCCGATGGTGTTGCCGTGGTAGCAGCCGGCCAGGGAGATGAAGCCCTTGCGCCCCGTGGCGGCCATCGCCACCTGCAGCGCAATCTCGACGGCTTCAGATCCGCCCGTCGCCCGGTAACACTTCGTCAGCTTGCCGGGGGTGATCTCCGCCAGGGCTTCTGCCAGTTCCGACCAGCCGCGAAAGGCGTAGTCCGGGTGGACGTAGGCCGGGCCGTTGAAGTCGCGGACCGCGGCGAGGATTTCCTCGTTGCCCCAGCCGAGGTTGCCGACGCACCAGCCGGCCGTGAAATCGACGTACCTTTTGCCGTGGTGGTCGAAGATGAAGCTGCCTTCCGAGCGGGCGACCTGCACGCCCTCTGCCGCCTCTGCGCGGGCCAGGTATCGCCGGTCGCGCTGCGCCACGTCCATGGCCGCCTCCGAAGGTTGGAGAGGGGTCTTGCGAGGTATGACGTGGCGATCCCGCCGGCCGTTCTACCTCTGCCTGATTCCAGCGCCGCGAGGGTAATACCGAACCCCCGCCTCAGGTCCCATCCAGGGGGACTCCCCGTGCCCTCCCTGAGCGGGTGGCGATCCTCAGCCGCCCGCGGCGCGCGGGGCCCCGCCGTAACCCGCGGGGTC
>DASQBH010001175.1:0-2680 GCA_035635315.1 Longimicrobium sp. | reverse complement strand
GCCTCGCTGGGAATGGGGTAGAACCGGTCGTTGTCATCCAGCGTCAACGTGATCTTGGGCACGCTGCTGTCGCGCGGGATGCAACTGCTGCAGCTGCTGGGCACCCGCGGCCGGTTCCAGAAGGTGCGCGACGCCGGCGTGCTGAACTGCTCGATGCGCGCCTTGGCCCACGCCCAGTGCCGCTGCGAGTCGAAGTGCCCGTGCCCCTCGCCCGCCAGCTCGTAGCGCCGCTCCAGGAAGATGGCGTCCTTCATCTGCGCCTTCGTAAGCCCCGTCGGGATGTCGGGAACGCCCGCGCGGCGGCGCACCTGGTTTACCAGACCGCGCGCCTCTTCGGTGGGACCCGCGTTCTCGTTGATCGCCTCCGCCAGAGAAAGGAGCACGTCGGCGTAGCGGATGAGGATGAAGTTGGGCTCCTCGGCGCCGTCCTGCGACCCCGGCGTCTTGTCCATGAACTTGTGCGGCACCGGGCTGGCGTGGCCGTACGCGTTCACCGCCGCCTGCGTGCTGTCCCAGGTGACCGCGGTCCCAGACTTCTTGGTGTAGCTCAGCAGCCAGGTGGCCGCCCTGCGCGTGTCGTCGGGGTGGTAGCTGTAGAAGAACGGCCACTCCACGCCAAAGGAGGGGTTCTGGCTGTCGCACCAGGGAAAGTCGGCCTGGTTGGGGAGCGGGCGCGGCGCGTACTGGTCGCACATGTGCCCGCCGGCCCCCGCCGCGCGCGTGTTCTGGATGTCGAAGATCACCTCGGCGTTGTTCTCGTTGGTCTGCGAGAACACGTTCGCGTAGCTGGGCAGCAGCGAGTAGCGCCCGCTGGCCACCACCTCGCGCGCCCAGCGCTCCGCCTGCGTGAACGCCGCGGCGCCCCCGCCGCCCACCGCGCCGTACTGCAGGTACACCTTGGCCAGCAGCGCCCGCGCCGCCCCGCTGGTCACCCGCCCCACGTCTCGCCCCGTGTATGAAAGGGGCAGCGCGGGGACGGCCTGCTCCAGGTCGCTGATGATGGCCTGGTACACCTCGGCCTGCGAGGCGCGCGCGCGCCGCAGGCTGTCCAGCGAGGCCGTCTCCGTAAGGTACAGCGGCACCCCGCCGAACAGGCGGACCAGGTTGAAGTAGTGGTACGCGCGAAGGAAGCGTCCCTCCGCCACGATGCGGTCTCGCAGGGTGGCGTCCATGTCGGTGATGCCGGGGACGTTGCTGATCACCGCGTTGGCCCGGTTTACCGCGTGAAAGGCCGACTGCCAGACGCCGATGATGTAGTTGTGCGACGGGGTGACGGTAAAGATGTCGGGCATGGTGCGCTCGTTGGTGGCGCCCAGCCGCAGCGTCATAGTCTCCGTGGGGTAGTCCGTCAGCATCCAGAAGTGGCGGCCGTAGTACTCCGTGTCGTCCACCCCCAGCGCGTCCACGTCCGCCTGAAAGCCGTCGTACGCCCCGGCCACCGCCGCCAGCGCGTCGTCGGCGTTGCGGTAGAAGTTCTCGGGCGCCACGAACGAGTAGGGCACCTCGGTCAGGTCGTTCCGGCACGCCCCCGACAGGGCCACCGCGCCCAGCACGGCGAGGGCGCGCACGCGTCTCTGCATCTTCATCGCTCGCTCCTCAGTAGGCGAAGTTGAAGCCGACGGTCACCGACCGCGCGGAGGGGTAGGACCCGATGTCGATCCCCCGGTTCAGGTTCCCCACGCCGAAGCTGCTGACCTCGGGGTCGAAGCCCTGGTAGTCCGTCCACGTCACCAGGTTGGTCCCCGTCACGTACAGCCGCGCCCGGCTGAAGCCGCGCCGCACCACCCACCGCTCGGGCAGCGTGTACGACAGCGACAGCGTCTTCAGGCGCAGGTACGATCCGTCTTCCAGGATCAGGTCGTTGTAGTCCGTGGTCCCCGCGCCCACCGTGTTCACGCCGAAGCGCGGGTACTTCGCGTCCGGGTTGGCCGGCGTCCAGCGGTCGGTGTAGCGCTCGCGAAGGACGTTGGTGGCCAGGTCGCCGCCCGTCAGGCGCCACAGGTTCAGGTTCAGGATCTCGTTGCCGAAGGTCCCCGTCAGCAGCCCCGTGAGCTCCAGCCCGCGAAAGGAGACGGTGTTCTGCCACCCCAGGGTAAAGTCGGGGTGCGGGCTGCCGATCACCTGGCGGTCGCGGACGTTGATGGTGTCGTTGCCGTCCGTGTCCACGAAGATCACGTCGCCCGGGCGATAGCGCGCCGCGCTCACCGTGTTGACGATCCCCGCCAGCTCGGCCGCGTGCGTGCTGTCGCGGACGATGCCGGCCGTCCGGTATCCCACGAACACCCCGATCGGCTGGCCCACGCGGACCACCGTGCCGCCCAGCTTGAAGTCGTCGCTGATGGTGCTGGCGCGGATCTCGTCGTCGCCGCCCAGGTCCACCACCTCGTTGCGGTTGCGGGCGTAGTTGAAGGAGGTGCGCCATCCCACCCGGCGGTCGTCGCCCCGCAGCATGTCCACGTTCACCCCCAGCTCGATCCCCCGGTTCTCCACCGAGCCCGCGTTGATGAGCGCACGGCCAAAGCCGCTCTCCGACGGCAGGTCCACGAACAGCAGCAGGTCGTCCGTGCGCTTGCGGTACCAGTCCGCCGTCACCACCGCGCGCTCCCACACGCCCAGGTCGAATCCCAGGTCCACCTCCGACGTGGTTTCCCACGTGAGCTCGTTGTTGGCCACGCCGATG
>DASQBH010001174.1:0-3324 GCA_035635315.1 Longimicrobium sp. | reverse complement strand
CTTCGCGAGCGGATCAGCCGCCCGCAGCTCCATGTAGGGTACCAACCCGGTGGCGACGATGCCGACGATCACGTAGATCAGGGTGCAGATGGCCAGGCCGCCGAGGATGCCGATGGGCAGGTTGCGCTGCGGATTGCGGGTCTCTTCTGCTGCCGTCGAGATCGCGTCGAAACCGATGTAGGCAAAGAAGACGATGGCCGCGCCCTGGTGAATGCCCCGCCACCCGTTGGGCGCGAACGGGGTGAAGTTGGCCGTGTCGATGTTCATGGCGCCCACGATGACGAACAGCGCCAGCACCGCCAGCTTGACCACCACCATGATGTTGTTGGCCCGCGCGCTCTCGCGCACGCCCAGCATCAGCAGCCAGGTGATGGCCATCACGATGGCAAAGGCGGGGATGTTCACCAGCAGCGGCACGTCGCCAAAGATCCGCGGCGCCGTCTCCAGCAGCGCCCGCACCTCGGGGTCGCTGCTCTTGATCACCGCGCGGTAGCCGTGCGTCAGGTAGTCGGGGAGCGTGATGCCGAACCCGCTCAGGAACGAGTTGAAGTAGCCGCTCCACGCCACGGCCACGGCCACGTTGCCCACCGCGTACTCCAGGATCAGGTCCCAGCCGATGATCCACGCGATCAGCTCACCCAGCGTGGCGTAGCTGTACGCGTAGGCGCTGCCGGCCTGGGGGATCATGGAGGCCAGCTCCGCGTAGCACAGCGCCGCCAGGCCGCAGACCAGGCCGAGAAGGACGAAGCTGATCACCAGCGCCGGCCCCGCGCCGTAGCGCACCACCGAGCCGTCGGGGTTGATCTCGCCCGCCGCCGCCGTGCCGATGGACGAGAAGATGCCGGCGCCGATCACCGCGCCGATGGCGAGCATGATCAGGTCGCCCGCCCCCAGCTCGCGCTTCATGGCGTTGGGGTTGCCCTCCTCGGCCAGCAGCTCGGCGATGGGTTTGCGGCGCGTAAGTCGCTGTAGAAATCCGGACATGGATCAGGGGGCCGGGGGTGTCGTGATGGGGCCGGGGGTCCGGCGGGGCGGGACATGGCGTCCGGCGGGGCATCAACCTGCGCAACGCGGCGGCTTCCGTCAATGACGAGTGCGAAAGTGCGGGAGTGCGAGAGTGCGGGAGTGCGGGAGTGCGGGAGTGCGGGAGTGCGGGAGTGCGAGAGTGCGAGAGTGCGAGAGTGCGAGAGTGCGAGAGTGCGAGAGTGGGGGTGGTCTGCGCCCGGGGTGCTTCGACGGAATTCGCGCTGCGTCCGATGGGCGCCCCCTCTCCCGGCCTCTCCCCCAAAAAACCCTGGGGGAGAGGAGAATTCGATCCCGCTGGGCAAGGTGCGTCGCACCTCCCTCCCCCGCGCAGTTTGCGGGGGAGGGCCGGGGAGGGGGGCGGCCCACCATCTCGCGCCACACCCGCCGAAGCGCATCGATCCCCGCCCCCACCCACCCCTCCCCCGCAGTTTGGGGGAGGGGTCGACCGCCGTTGCGAGGAACGAGCAAAAGGCCGGTCGGGGGAGAGGGCACCCCGCGGAACCAGTTCGATGCCCGTCGTCGTGCCGCCGAAGTTCTCCCCCTCTCCCGGCGCAGTTTGCCGGGGGAGGGGGCCGGGGGGTGGGGGACAACGTTCCGACGCACGAATGCGTCTTATCCCGAAACGCCGGCCCGGTTGGCCCCGTACTTTCGTGCCCTCGTACCTTCGTACCAGGGGTTCGTCCCGCGGCGCGTTGCGCGGGGGGTGCTAGGAACTTAGCATCCCGGTGCGGCGTATTCGCAGCCGGTCCGTCCATCCTTCCGCGTCCCCGAGGATCAACCGTTGGTCACCGCCGAATCTGAAGTCGAGACCCTGCTGGCCGACGCCGGCCGCCTGAAGGCGCAGGTGCAGCGCCGCATCGTGGGCCAGCAGCAGGTGCTCGAAGAGGTGATGATGTGCCTGCTGGCCGGGGGACACGCGCTGCTGGTGGGCGTTCCCGGCCTGGCCAAGACGCTGCTGGTGCGCACGCTGAGCGAGGCGCTGGAGCTGGAGTTTCGCCGCGTGCAGTTCACCCCCGACCTCATGCCCGGCGACATCACCGGCACCGAGGTGATCGAGGAGGACCGCACCACCGGACGGCGCGCGGCGCGCTTCATCCGCGGCCCCATCTTTACGCAGGTGCTGCTGGCGGACGAGATCAACCGCACCCCGCCCAAGACGCAGGCCGCGCTGCTGGAGGCCATGCAGGAGGGCCGCGTGACGGCCGGCGGCGAGGACCTCATCCTGCCGCGCCCCTTCTTCGTCCTTGCCACGCAGAACCCGGTGGAGCAGGAGGGGACGTACCCGCTTCCCGAGGCGCAGCTGGACCGCTTCATGTTCGACATCCGCCTGGACTATCCGTCTGCGGACGAGGAGGTGATGATCCTGCGCTCCACCACGGGGGTGCAGGACGCGGACATCCAGCCGGTGCTGGACGCGGAGCGCGTGCTCACCCTGCAGCGCTGGGTGCGCGAGGTGCCCGTGGCCGACAACCTGTTCGCCTACGCCGCCGCGCTCGTCCGCGCCACCCGCCCCGGCGACCCGACGGCGCCCGAGGACGTGCGGCGCTGGGTGCGCTGGGGCGCGGGCCCGCGCGCGGGACAGGCACTCATCCTGGGCGCAAAGGCCAACGCGCTGCTCTCCGGCCGCTTTCACGTATCTGTGGATGACATCCGCCGCGTGGCCGCCCCCGTGCTGCGCCACCGCGTGCTGGTGAACTTTCACGCCGAGGCCGAGGGCGTCTCTCCCGACCGCGTGATCGCCACCCTGATGAACGCCGTCGCCCCGCCGCGGTCCGGGCTGTGAGGGGCACGGAAGTGCGAAAGTGCGAGAGTGCGAAAGTGCGAGAGTGGGGGAGTGGGGTGCGTCGAGGCAAGGCTCCAGCCCCGCCCCCGCGTGAGCGGCTAAAGCCGCCGCTACAACTGCGGAAAGCCCCGCAAACTGCGCGGGGCTTCTCCAAGCCGACGCCCTGGATTGTCATTCCGAGGGAGCGCCGCACCGCGGTTTCCGTTACCCCCTCAGCCGGGCGCGACCGAGGAATCTACTCTCTGATGCTCGTGGCCCGTCGTCGCGCCCGGCACTCGCGGCCACCGTCCGCGCAGGCGGACATTGCGTTTTCCCAGCCGCGAATTCATTCGCCGGGCGATGCGGCTCGCACCCGTGCCGGTCGTCGCTCCCGGCACTCGCGGCCACCGTCCGCGCAGGCGGACATTGCGTTTTCCCAGCCGCGAATTCATTCGCCGGGTGGTGCGGTTCGCACCCGTGCCGTTCGTCGCGCCCGGTACTCACGGCCACCGTCCGCGCAGGCGGACATTGCGTTT
>DASQBH010001173.1:0-3399 GCA_035635315.1 Longimicrobium sp. | reverse complement strand
ATGGCCGCCAGGTGCCAGCCGCCCGCCCGGATGCGCGAGATCTTGTGCGCCTGCGCCGGGGTGAGCGGGCCGTCCAGGTGCAGGATGTCGGCGTACCCCAGCATGCCGTTGAGCGGGGTGCGGAACTCGTGGGAGAGGGTGGCGAGAAAGGTCCCCTTGGCCAGGTTGGCCTGTTCGGCCACTTCCTTGGCCTGGCGCAGCTCTTCTTCCGCCTGCTTGCGCGCGCTGATGTCGAAAAAGGTGAGCACGGCGCCGTCGATGGCGTCGTCCAGCGCCCGGTAGGGGTTGATGCGGACGATGTACCACGCCCCGCCGTCACTTCCCACCTCGCGCTCCATCCGCCGGCGCGAGGCGAGCACGCGCTCGGCGTCGTCCACCAGCTCGGCGTAGTGCAGCCGGTGGGTGATGTGCCCCAGCGGGCGGCCCACGTCGGCGGTGGCGAAGTTGAAGAGGGCGCCGGCCGCCGGGGTGTAGCGCCGGATGCGCATCTCGCGGTCCACGAACACGGTGCCCACCTCGGTGGACTCGATGAGGTTGCGCAGGTCGGCGTTGCTGCGCTTGAGCTCCTCGATGGTGTTCTGGTGCTCCTGGTTGATGGTGGTGAGCTCTTCGTTGATGGACTGGATCTCTTCCCGGCTCGTCTCCAGCTCCTCCGAGGCGGCCTTCTGCTCTTCGTTGACGGACAGGAGGTCGTCGTTGGCGGCCCGCAGCTCCGCCACCATCCGGTCCCGCGCGGCGCTGGTGGACTCCAGCTGCTCGCGCATCCGCCGCAGCTCCTCGTCCCGCCCCGCGTCCGCCGCGCCGTCCGGCCTTTGCACCTGGACTCCGGCGTGGCCCTCCGCCTCCTCGCCGTCGCCGTTGCCGAAGACGACCAGCGCGAACCGTCCCCCCTGCCCGTCGTCCTGGGGAGTCGCCACCCGCAGGCCCACCGTCCGCCCGTCGGCGCGCACCTGCCGGGCGGTGGCGAGCCCCTTGTCGAACGCCTGGTACAGCGCGGCGCGCAGCTCCATCCGCAGGTCGCCGCGCGACAGGTCGATCAGGCTGCGGCTGGGCTCGCCCGCCCCCAGGTGCAGGTAGTCGCCCGCGCGGCCGGACAGGTGCACCACCTGCAGCCGCTCGTCCACCACCACGCTGGGGGGCGCGTACGCCTCCAGCAGGCGCAGGTGAAGGGCGCCGTAGGAAAAGCCGGGCGGACGGCGGCCGTCGCCCGCCGCGGGTGCGCTGGCGGGGCGGGGGGAGGGGTCCGCGGTGGCCAGGCGGGGCGGCACCCGGTGCGGCCCGTCGTCGCGGCGGTAGATGCGCTGCGCCCCCGCCGCCGGGCTGAAGCGCCCGCCCTCGCCCGCCAGCTCGGCCGTGCCCAGGAAGAGGACGCCGCCGGGGCGCAGGGCGTAATGGAAGGTCCCCAGCACCTGCTCCTGCGCCCCGGGCTGCAGGTAGATGAGCAGGTTGCGGCAGCTGATCAGGTCCATCCGCGCGAAGGGCGGGTCCTGCAGCACGTCGTGCACGGCGAACAGCACCTTTTCCCGCAGCGCCTTGCTCACCCGGTACCCGCCCGCCTCGGCGACGAAGAAGCGGGTCAGCCGCTCCGCCGGCAGCTCGCCCACCACCGAGGCGGAGTACAGGGCGTCGCGCCCCCAGGCGTACCCCTTCTCGTCCACGTCCGTGGCGAAGATCTGGATCGTCGGCGGGGCAGGGAGGGTGGCGGCGTGCTCGCTGAGCAGGATGGCGATGGAGTACGCCTCCTCGCCCGTGGCGCACCCGGCCACCCACACCCGCACCGCGTCGTCGGGCCCCTTGCCCTCGAACAGCGACGGCACCAGCCCGGCCAGCGCGTGAAAGGCGTCGGGGTCACGAAAGAACCCGCTCACCGAGATCAGCAGGTCGCGCACCAGGGCGCGGGCCTCGGCGTCGCTTTCCTGCAGCAGGACCAGGTACTCCCCCAGGGTGCCCACGCCGTTGAAGCGCAGCCGCCGCTCCAGCCGGCGCAGCACGGTGGGGCGCTTGTACAGGCGAAAGTCCTTGCCCGTGCGCCCGCGCAGCGCCGTGAACACCCGCGCCAGCTGGGCCTCGAGGTCGGCCGGGGGCGCGTCGGGGGGCAGGGGCGAGGGTGTGCGGCGCAGGCGCAGCAGCTCCGCGGGGATGCGCGCCGCCGGCAGCACCAGGTCCACCTGCCCGCTGGCGATGGCGGCCGCGGGCATCCCGTCGAAGTCGGCCTCCGCCGGGAGCTGCGCCACGGTGGTGCCGCCGTGCTCGCGGATGTGCCGCACCCCCGCCGTGCCGTCGCTGCCGGTGCCGGAGAGCACCACCCCCACGGCGTGCGCCCCCGACGCCTTGGCCAGGGTGCCGAAGAAGAGGTCGACGGGCGAGTGCTGCGGATGGGTGCCGCGCGCGGGCATGCGCAGGGTGGCGCCGGACATCTCCAGGTCGTGCCCGGGGGGGATGACGTAGACGTGGTCGGGGCGTACCCGGGTGGCGCGGGTGACCTGGCGTACGGGAAGGGAGGTGCGGTCCTGCAGGATCTCGGCGATCCGGCTTTCCCGGTCGGGGTCCAGGTGCATGATCACCACGTACGCCATCCCGCTCTCCGCCGGGAGGGCCTCCACGAACCGCTGCAGCGCCTTGAGCCCCCCCGCCGACGCGCCGATCCCCACCACCGTCAGCGGCTCCGCGGCGTGCGGAGCCGCGTGGGCCGTGGTGCCCTCCGACGCGGTGCTCATGGTAAGACCTTGAGAAAAAAGGGGCGCGGCAAACATCCGGTCGCTGGTTATTGACCAAACGGTAAACAGAAGCTATCCTATGTTGTGTCAATGGTCAACAACCATCTGCGGCGTCTCGCAGGCAATTCAGCGGACGAGGGACGGGGAATGCCGGGAAAGCGGGCTTCAGAGGCGGAACGGCGCGAGCAGATCCTGCGGGGGGCGTTCGAGGTGGCGTCGCGCGAAGGGATCGGCAGCCTCACCATCCGCGCGGTGGCGGCCGAGGCGCAGGTGAGCCACGCCCTGGTGCTGTTCCACTTTCAGCGCAAGGAGCGGCTGGTGCACGCGCTGCTGGACTGGCTGATCGAGGCCACGTCCGTGCTGCACGTGTCGGAAGACGTCGCCCGCTTTCCGCGCGCGCTGGACCGGCTGCACGCGCTGCTGCAGCAGGAGATGGCGCGGCTTTCCCACCAGCCGCGCCACGTGCAGCTGTTCTTCGACTACTGGGCGCTCGGGGCACGGCACGAGACCATCCGGGCGCGCATGAGCGCCGAGCTGCGGCGCTACCGCGCGGCGTTCCGCACCATCATGGCGGAGCTGCTGGCGGCGGAGCCGGCGGCGTTCCCCGGGGTCACGGCCGACGGGCTGGCCGCCATGGCGGTGAGCTGGATCCACGGCTGCGCGGTGCAGGCGATGATCGACC
>DASQBH010001172.1:0-2394 GCA_035635315.1 Longimicrobium sp. | reverse complement strand
GGGCCATGAGCGAGCTGGACTTCCGCGCGGCGGAGGCGCAGTACCAGGCGGCGCAGGCCCAGCTGGCCGCGGCGCGGTCGGCCTCCACCGGCGCGGCGGAGCAGGCCGGCCGCACGGCCGTCACCGCGCCGTTCGCGGGGCAGGTGAGCGTGCGGACGGTGAACGAGGGCGAGGCGGTGAACCCGGGGCAGACGCTGCTGACCGTGGTCAACTCGCAGTTCCTGGAGCTGCGCGGCCAGGTGCCGGTGGACCAGGCCAACCTGGTCCGCCCCGGCCAGCCCGCGGAGTTCACGCTGACGGCGTTCCCGGGGCAGACCTTCTCGGGCACCGTCGCCCGCGTGGATCCCGTGGCGGACATGGGGACGCGGCAGGTGGGCGTGACGCTGCGGCTGCCCAACGAGGGCGGACAGCTGATCGCGGGGATGTTCGCCAGCGGCCGCGTGGTGACGGCGGGGGGCCGGCAGGCGCTGGTGGTCCCCTCCGCCGCCGTGCGCGGGCAGGGCGCCGACCAGCACGTGCTGGTGCTGCAGGGCGACTCCGTGGTCCGCCGCCCGGTGACCCCCGGCGCCCGCGACGACGCGCGGGGCGTGGTGGCCATCGACAGCGGGCTGCAGGCGGGCGAGCAGGTGATCGTGTCCCCGGGCATGGTGCCCGCGGGATCGAAGGTGCGGGTGCAGGCGGCCGCCGCGGCGGCCCCGGCGTCCGCGCCGGCCAAGGAGGAATGAGATGGCGGACATCAACGTTCAGGGCCCGGAGTCCGGGTCCGAAGAAGAGGCACGCCGCGCGCCCGGCGGCGGGCTGAGCGGGGTGGCCGTCCGCCGTCCCGTCTTTACGGCGATGATGATGTTCGGCCTCATCGTGCTGGGGATCTTCGGCTTCCGCCGGCTCCCCATCGACGAGTTCCCGGACGTGGACATCCCCGTGGTCGCCGTGCAGACCGTCTACCCGGGCGCGTCGCCGGAGACGATCGAGCGCGAGGTGACGCGGCGGCTGGAGGAGGCGTTCAACACGACCGAGGGGGTGGACCGCATCACCAGCAACTCGCTGGAAGGCGTGTCGTCCATCGTGGTGGAGTTCGACCTGGGGCGCGACGGCGACCTGGCGGCGCAGGACATCCGCGCCCGCATCGACCAGGTGCGGCGCAACCTGCCCACCGAGATCGAGGCGCCGGTGGTGCAGAAGTTCGACCCCTCGGCGCAGCCCATCCTGTCGCTGGCCCTCTCGTCTGGGACGCTGACGGTGCCGGAGCTTACGACGCTGGCGGACGAGACCATCCGCCGCCGGCTGGAGTCGGTGAGCGGCGTGGGCCAGGTGCAGATCGCCGGCGGGCTGGAGCGCGAGATCCGCGTGAACCTGCTCCCCGAGCGCATGCAGGCCGTGGGGGTGAGCGCGCAGGACGTGATGGGCGCGCTGGGCCGGCAGAACCTGGAGGTGCCCGCCGGCCGCGTGGAGCGGGGGACGGGCGAGCAGCTGGTTCGCGTCACCGGCCGCATCACCGACCCCGCCCAGTTCAACGACGTGATCGTCGCCACGCGCGGGGGAATGACGATCCGCCTGGCGGACGTGGCGCGGGTGGAGGACGCCACGGAGGAGGAGCGGTCCATCGCCATGGTGGACGACCGCCGCGCCGTGTCGCTGGACGTGCTCAAGGTGTCCGGTGCCAACACCGTGGAGGTGGCCGACGGGGTCAAGGAGGCGGTGGCGGAGCTGGAAAAGACGCTGCCGGCGGGCGCGCAGGTCACCATGGTGCGCGACAACTCCATCAACATCCGCCAGTCCGTGGACGACGTGATCCACGAGCTGATCCTGGGCGCCATCCTCACGGTGGTCGTGGTGATGCTCTTCCTGAACGACTGGAAGGCCACCGCCATCACCTCGCTGGCGCTGCCCGTGTCGGTGATCAGTGCGTTCATGCTGATGGACGCGCTGGGCTTTACCCTCAACGTGCTTACGCTGATGGGGCTGTCGCTCTCCATCGGCATCCTGGTGGACGACGCCATCGTGGTGATCGAGAACATCGTCCGCCATCGAGAACATGGAGAGGGATACTTCACCGCGGCGCGGCGAGGGACGTCGGAGATCTTCCTGGCGGTGATGGCGACCACGCTGTCGATCGTGGCCGTGTTCGTTCCCGTGGCGTTCATGGGCGGCATCATCGGCCGGTTCTTCTACCAGTTCGGGATGACGGTGGCGTTCGCGGTGCTGGTGTCGCTGTTCGTCTCCTTTACCCTTACGCCCATGCTCTCCGCGTGGTGGGGCGTGGATCCGCACGATCCCTCCGCCGGCGGCGGCAACCCGGTGAACCGGGTGATCGCGGGCTTCAACCGCTGGTTCGACCGCGGCGCGGACCGCTACCGCGGGGTGATCGGCTGGGCACTGGGGCACCGCAAGAGC
>DASQBH010001171.1:0-5857 GCA_035635315.1 Longimicrobium sp. | reverse complement strand
GCTACGACTCCAGCGTGGCTTCCAGCTGGATGTCGACGCCGGCAAGTGCCTTGGAGACGACGCAGTTCTTTTTGGTGTCGTGCGCGGCCTTCTGGAAAGTGGCGTCGTCCACGCCGGGGACCTGGGCGCGCACCTGCAGCTTCATCGTGGTGATCTTGAAGCCGTCTTCCACCTTCTCCACGGTGCAGGCGGCGTCGGTGTGCACGCGGGTGGCCGGCGTGCCGGCGCCCTCCAGCCCCGCCGCCAGCGCCATGCTGAAGCACGCCGCCTCGGCCGCCGCCAGCAGCTCTTCGGGGTTGCTGCCCCCCGCGTCGGTAAAGCGCGAGCCGAACGAATAGCTCGCGTCGATGGCCCCGCTCTCGCCGCGGAAGCTTCCCGTGCCGCCCCGCAGTCCCCCCTCCCACGTCGCGCTCGCCTTGCGTGTAGGCATCCGCCCCCCTCTGTCGCTGGTTCACCGTTCGCCGCGGGCAGTCCGGTCCCGCGCCCGCACGCCGTGAACCTACGCGCCCGGGGCGGCCGCGACCAGACGCCGCTCACGCGGGGGCGGCACCTTCCGGTTGCGGGCCCTGCGTGGTGGGACGCTGGTGGAGCAGCATCCAGGACGTGCCGAACCTGTCGCGCAGCATGGCGAAGCGGGACGCGAAGAACGTCTCCTCCATCTTCATGAAGATCTCGCCGCCCTCCGCAAGGACGGCGTACACCCGCTCCGCCTCTTCGTCGCTGTCGAGGGTGAGCGTCAGGTAGGCGCTGCGCATGGGCTCGGCACCCGGGATGTCGGCGCCCATCAGCACCGTGCCGCCGATCTCCATGCGGGCGTGCAGGATCCAGTGGGGCGAGATGTTCGGCCGGCCGGGCTGCTCCCCATGCGTCCTGATCCCGGTGATCCTGCCGCCGAGCTGCTGCTCGTAGAACCGGAACGCCTGCTCGCAGTGCCCGGGGTAGTTGAGGTAGATGTCGAGTTTCATCGCGTGCACCTCGTCACGTGATCCCCCCCTCGTGCGGCGGTCTCTCTCGGGATGCCGGAGAGGGTTCGCCGCCTGGCTTCGCCGCGCCAATCTAAGGAGCGCCGGGCTGACGGGCACGGGGGAGCCAGTCCCCTGCTCCCGCGCCGCAGGTGAAACTGCGCCCGTGCTCTTATCCCTCGTCCGTCCCCGGCCAGGGCGGGGGCTCGTCCCCCACCGGCTCGCCTGCCTGTTTCCGCCGCACCCACTCCTCGAGCGCAGCGCACCCGTCATGAGACAGTCCGACGCTCAGGCCTGCGCAACGTCGCCGGCGGGGGGACGGGAGGGCGGCACCTCGTCCTCGGGAAAGGCGCTGCCGTCGGCGGCCCGCCGCAGGATCTCGGCGAGCCAGGCGGGGGCGGTCTCGGCGTGGGTGGCGTACAGCTCCTCCAGCGTGCCCAGCAGGGTGTTGAGCGCCCGCTCGCGCCGGTCGGGCGGCAGGTCGCGCACCAGCGAGCCCAGCGCGGCGGCAATGCCGTCCACGGTAAGGTCCGCACCCAGGTTGTGGCGCTCGCGGTGCAGCCAGTCGAAGAGCCTGCGGCGGCTCTTCTGGTACGGCATGGCCCCGTTGAGGAACTTGTCCAGGCCGCTGGGGCTCATCCCCACCTGCCGCGCGACGGACCGCAGCGAGGTGGCCTGCACCCGGATGGTGACCGCCTCGCGCAGGCGGCTGACGGAGGTTTGCGGGCGATCGGTGGTCATGGGGCCCTTTGCGGCGGAGTTTATGGTCAAAGTGGACGCGTCCTCCAAGTCTACTTTGTCGCATTTCGCTGCGCAAGGCCAGTGTTTGTGCGCCTGTTGGCGCAACGGGGGCGGTCTCCTTCGGCTGTAGACTGGCTGTCGAACGGCGCTTAGAATGAGCCGGAACGCTGGGGCAGGGCCCGGCGCGATCATGACCACACTCATAACCCGACGCACTCCGTCAGGAGGCCCCATGCGCGCCACCCCACTACGCCCCGGCACCCTTCACCGCAGCACGGAATTCACGTCGCCGCTCACCGTTCCGGGCGGGGAGGTGGCGGGAACGGAGATCGTCCGCGAGCTGCCGCCGGAGCTGGCGCTCACGGTGTGGCAGGTGCTGCGCACCGTGCTGCTGTGGGCCGCCGAGCTCCCCGCCCAGCGCGGCGACCTGTTCGAGCGGCGGGCCATGGAGCAGTGGGAGCGCGAGCTGCTGGAAGGCACCTTCGACCCCGACGTGCGCTGTCCGCTGGCGGTGATCGTGGGCGAGATGGCCGCCCTGGAGGAGGCTTCGCCGGAGCAGATGGCGCACGCCTGCCTGTGCGTGACGGAGTGGGGCCTCGCGCACAATGCGACACGCACCGCACTCGCCTTTACCGAAGCCGCCGCCCTGTGCCGCCCCGATCATCCACGGTACGCGTGGATGGCGGGACGGCTGCTAAGGAGCCACGGGTACCTGCGTGAGGCGGAGCAGTGGATTAAGCGGTCCGTCCGCATTGCCAGCAGCAGGGGAGACTGGGAAGCGCAGGCGCTCGGCCTGAACAGCCTGGGAAACGTGTTCTATGAGCAAGGAAACTACCCGGTTTCACTTCGTACATTGCGAGAGGGACTCCGGGTTGCACGCAAGCACCGGCTGACGCAGCGCGAGGGCGAGATCCTTCACGACCTGTTCGTCGTGGCGACCTGGAGCGGTGAACTGGACCGTGCGGAGCAGTATGCGCGCGACGCGTTCGATATCTACAGGACGGGACATCACAGGCTGGCAGCGCTGGCCCATGACGTCGCTGTCCTGTGGATGATGCGCGGCCACTTTTCCCGCGCGCTGTTCGTTCTGCAGGAACTTCCCCCGTACATCCATGCGCCGGAAGAGCGTACTCGCGTTTATGCGGTGCTGGCGAGGGCGGCGGGTGCGTGTGGGCAGGAGCGGCTGTTCACACGTGCGTGGGAGGAGGCGTGGAGCTTCTTCGAGGATGCTACGGCTGAAAAGAGGGCTGCACCGGATCTGGTGGAGCTTGGACTGGGCGCTTCGAGCCTGCGGAAGTGGGAGATGGCAGAATCGGCCCTGCAGCGCGCGATCCGGATTGCCAGCGTCACGGGGGAAGCCGACGTTCGCATGCGCGCCGAAACTGCGCTCCAGGCTGTGACCGGCCGGCGGGTGGCGGAGAATGAGAGAAGCCAGGCCGATGCTCGGCAGGTTCCGGCCGCCGATCAACTGGCATCTGGCTTTCTCGTTTCGCTGCAGCAGAGCGGCTTCAACGCGGTGGCCGCATAACGTGCTGCGGTGGGGCTGATTGAGCCGGTACTTCAGGTACCGGCTCACTCCTTCAGTTGCCGGAGCCGAGACTGCCTCCTCCGCGTTGCGTGCCGGTGCTATCGCTGCTTGTTGTGGTCGTCCCACCGACGCCGTTCCCCGAGCCAATCGTGTTGCCGCCGTCTTGTGTCTCGCTCGTGAGGTGGCCCGACCCCATCATCCCCGGACCTTCGTCGAAGCTCGGGGCGAGGCGGGCGGGGTCGGTGGGGGAGGGGGCGGAGCAGGCACCGAGGACCAGGGCGGCGGCAAGGGCGGAGAGGCGCAGCGACTTCATGGAATCATCTCCTGAAAACGGGATACGGGACAGGGGTGCGGCCGTGGGAGGAATTTTGTCAACTTTGTCTACTGGTCAACGCGGTACCCGCCGCAGATGACCGCCCCCATCACGCCGCCGCTGCTCACCTTTTCGGCTAACCGGCGCCCGGTGCTGGTGATGGAGCCGGCGCTGGTGCCGGTCTTCGAGACGGCGGGCGCGCCGTTCGGCGTGGTGGGCGACGTGGCGTGGAGCGAGCTGGACGCGGCCCTGCGCCGCGCGCCGGCTACCACGCTGGTGGTGGTGGACCCGTACGCGGGCCCCCGCCGCGGCGACCGCTTTCCGCGCGTGAGGGACCTGCTGCGCGGCTTTCCCTCGGTGCCGGTGGTGGCCGCCATGGAACTGCACCCGGAGATGGCGGGCGACGTGGCCATGCTGCTGGAGTGGGGGGTGTCGGAGGTGGTGGCGCTGGGGACGGAGAGCACGCCGCGGGCGCTGGCCGCGCGGCTGCAGCAGGCGCACGTGCGGCCGCTCAAGCGCGCGCTGGAGGCGGCGCTCTCGCCGTACGTGAGTGCCGAGGCGCGGCAGATCCTCCTGGCGGCGGCGGAGGTGGCGGCGGAGGGCGGCCTGGCGCCGGAGCTGGCGGCGCGGCTGGGGGTGACGCCGCGAACGCTCACGGTGCGGTGCGGGCGGGCGGACCTTCCGGCACCGCGGCAGGTGCAGGCGTGGCTGCGGGTGCTGCTTGCGTGCGTGCTGCTGGACGACCCCGGCCGCACGGTCTACGGCGCCGCCTACGCCAGCGGCTACCAGACGGAGCGCTCGCTGCGGCGCGCCATCACCGCGTTCCTCGGCGTCGACAGCACCACGCTGCGCAAGGCCGGCGCGTTCACCACCGCCGCCGCGGCCTTCAACACCGCCCTGCGCGACGCGCGCGAGACGGCGCGGGAGCGGCGGCGGGTGGAGCTGCGGTGAACGGGTGATGGTGTGATGGTGTGATGGTGTGATGGTGTGATGGGCGTTTGCCACTGATGTCATTCCGAGGGAGCGCCACCCGGTACCTGCGGATGCACGGAAGTCAGGGCGCGACCGAGGAATCTACTCGCTGCTGCTCGTAGCCAGTCGGCGGCAGGAGGCCGCGGACGGCGTGGCTCGCGCGGTGGGCATGGCGGCAACGGCGCCGCGAGACCTGGGCGCGGAACGGGCTACGAGGTACGGACGGTAGATTCCTCAGTCGGCGCCAGGCTCTTCGGTACGGGGCAGGTCCGTGCGGCGCCTCCTTCGGAATGACAGATTCGGGCGCGCGACCCACGTCGAGCGGGGACGCGGGCCGGAATGACATTTCGGGTGCGTGGCTGCGGGAAGCGGAAAGAGCCCGCCCGGCATACGGCGCCGGACAGGCTGTTCCTGAAACCTGTACCCTCTCCCCTGTACCCTGGGGAGTTTACTCCGAGTACCAGCCCCGGACTTCGGCAATCCAGGCGGGCACCGGCGTCTGGCTGTCGATGCAGCGGCGCTCCAGCACGTCCACCAGCTCCAGGGTGGTCTCGCGTGCATAGCCGGCGGCAAAGTGGCCCACCAGCAGGCGCAGGGCGTTGTTCGCGGCTTCGGGAGAAACCGCCTGCACCTGCCGCTGCGCCTCGCGCAGATACCACGCGCGCAGCTTTCGCTCCGTCTTTACGTACGGCGCGGCGCCGTCCAGAAAGCCGCGCAGGCCGGTGGGGCTCATGCCGATGTCGCGCGCCGCCTGGCGCAGCGACGTGGCATCCATGAAGGTGCGTGCGGCCTCTCGAAGCGTCTCGACGGAGGCGTCGTCTTTACGCGGCGGCATCCGTATCCGTTCCGTCCCGCCCCCCAGGGGGCTTGCAGGGTTGTCGTGAGGGGCCTTCGTCCAGGCGATAGAGTAGAGCCCTGCCCGCTCCTTCACAAGAGGAGCGGGCTATCTGCGCCACCCGTGTCCCCAAGTGGGCACCCCGAAGAAGGCTGTGTGGACGCCCGGTTCCGGGCGCGAACCGCACCCCACCACGTGTTTCCCGCGGCCGCGCGGGATGACGAGGATCGCGGAGGCTGCTACTGCTTCTTCTTGCCCTTGCGGCTGCGGCGGGCCACGTCGATGGCCTTGTCGATCCACGGGCGCAGGGCCTCGGTGTCTTCCAGCAGGTCGGCGGGGAGCTCGTAATATCCCATGGGCTTGTCGTCGTCGAACGGGCGGAACGGTCCCATCCCGATCGCCTCGAAGTCGCCGCGGTTGGAATCATCCACCTTGAGGTAGAGCGTTTCGCCGGCCATGAGCGCGAAGAACAGCCCGTCGGAGTACACGCCCACGCCGCCGAACAT
>DASQBH010001170.1:0-6045 GCA_035635315.1 Longimicrobium sp. | reverse complement strand
ACCCCGTGGGCGTTCGTCGTGGGGCCGATCCTCCTCTTCCCGCCGCTGCTGCTGTGGATGGCCACGCAGGAAAAGCGGCAGGGGCCGCCCACGTACGCCGAGGAGCCGGCATGAGCACCCAGCGCACGGTCCTGGACGCGTCCGCCCTGCCGACGGTGGTCTTCGGCAAGCGAAGCCTGCTGTGGTGGGGCACCATCGGCTTCATGGTGATCGAGGGATTCACCCTGCTGCTGATGGTGGCCAGCTACTTCTACCTGCGCACCAACGAGTTCGACTGGCCGCCGGGGCGCACGCTCAACCCCGACCTGCTGATCCCGAGCATCAACACCGTCCTGCTGCTGCTGGTGATGGTGCCGATGTGGTATGCGGGGCGTGCGGCGAAGCGGATGGACCGCATGGCCGTCGCGCGCGGGCTGCTGATCGCCGCGGCGATGACCATCCCCGTCAACGTGCTGCGCTGGTACGAGCTGCTGGCGCTCAACGCGCGGTGGGACGCGCACGCCTACGCGTCGGCCGCGTGGGGCGTGGTGGTGCTGCACTCCACGCTCATCATCGTCGACGTGTTCGAGACGGGGACGCTGGGCATGCTCTTTCTGCTGGGCAAGGCGCGCCGCAAGCACTATCCCGACGCGGTGGACGCGGCCGACTACCAGTTCTTCCTGTCCGGCGTGTGGGTGCCGCTGTACTTCATCGTCTACTGGATGCCGCGCCTGCTGTAGGAGGGGATGATGGCGGATGCGACCGCGAATACGGAGTACCTGCGCGGGGGGCGCGGCATCGCGGTCCTGTGGTTCGCCGTGCTCGCCGGCCCGCTGGCGTGGATGCTGGGGCTGAACGCGGAGTACAGCCTGGTGCGCGTGGCCTGCGCGAAGAACTCCAACCTGTCGCTGCACCTGGTCAGCCTGGCCACGCTCCTCCTGGCGCTCGCCGGCGGATGGGTGGCGTGGCGCGAGTGGAAGCGCACCGGCCGCGAAGGCCCCGGCGAGGGCGGCGGCACGCTCCCCCGCAGCCGGATGATGGTGGTGATGGGGCTGATGTCGAGCGCGCTCTTCTCGCTGGCGATCCTCACGCAGTGGGTGGCGAGCCTGTTCTTCAACCCCTGCATGGCCATCTGATGCGCCGCCTCGCCCTCCCGCTCGCCGTCGTATTGCTGACGCCGCACGCCGCCCTCGCGCACCCGGGGCGGCGGATGGAGCCGCACGACCTGTGGACGGCGTGGAGCCTGGAGCCGGCGATCGTCGCGGCGCTGCTGGTGAGCGGGTGGATGTACGCGCGCGGCGTGGAGCGGATGTGGCGGCGCTCCGGCGTGGGCGGCGGCATCCGGCGGTGGGAGGCGGCGTGCTTCGCGGCCGGCTGGCTCACGCTGCTGATCGCGATGATCTCGCCCCTGCACCCGCTGGGCGACGTGCTGTTCAGCGCGCACATGGTGCAGCACGAGCTGCTGGTGGCGCTCGCGGCGCCGCTGCTGGTGCTGGGCCGCCCGCTGGTCCCCGGCCTGTTCGCCCTGCCCATGCGCGCACGCCGCGCCGCCGGCCGCTGGGCGAAGGGCGGTGCCGTGCGCGGCGGATGGCGCGCGGTCAGCAGGCCGTTCGCCGCGTGGCTGCTGCACGCGGCCGCGCTCTGGCTGTGGCACCTGCCCGCGCCGTACCAGGCCGCGCTCGCCAGCGGGTGGATGCACACGCTGCAGCACGCCAGCTTCCTGGGCACCGCGCTCCTCTTCTGGTGGGCGCTGTTCCACGGCCGCGAGGGGCGGATGGGGTACGGCGCCGCCGTCTTCTACCTCTTCGCCACGGCGATGCACAGCGGCGCCCTGGGCGCCCTGCTGACCTTTGCGCCCAGCCCCTGGTACCCGGCGTACGAGGGCGCGACGGCGGCGTGGGGCCTCACGCCGCTGGAGGACCAGCAGCTGGCCGGGCTCATCATGTGGATCCCCGCGGGGCTCAGCTACCTGGTGGCCGGGCTGGCGCTGATCGCCGCGTGGATGCGCGAGTCGGAGCGGCGCACGGCACGCTGGCAGGAGCGCGCCCTCCTCCACTCCACCGGATGAGGAGGATGCGCATGGGTCGTCCGGTGAGATCGATGAACAGGATGCGGCGCCCTGTCCTGCTGCTCGCCCTCCTCCCCCTCGCCGCCTGCGGCCGCGACGAGGGGAAGGCGTTCGCCGACGCCGCCGTGCTCACCGGCGGCAACGCGTACGCGGGGCGGGAAAAGGCGCGGGACTACGGATGCGGATCGTGCCACACCATCCCGGGCATCCCGGGTGCGCACGCGCTGGTGGGCCCGCCGCTGGAAGGGATCGCGGGGCGGATGTACATCGCGGGCGTGCTCACCAACACGCCGCAGCACATGATGAGCTGGATCATGGACCCGCCCGCCATCGACTCCGCCACCGCCATGCCCGACGTGGGCGTGACGGAAGAAGACGCCCGCGACATCGCCGCCTACCTCTACACGCTCACCTCGGGGCGCGAGCCGTGAGCGGGGGCTCTCCGCGCCTCACTACAGCCTGATCTCGTACCATGGAAGCGCGCCGGGTCCGCCGTCCGCGCGCGGCCACACGCACCACCCCTGCCAGGCGCTGTCCGGCCGCGGCTGCCAGCGCGTGTGCACCGTGGCCGAGGCAAGGTTGGGCCGCACTTCCAGCAGGTTGTACAGGCGGGGGACGGACTCCGGCCGCGATGCCGCGGGGGCGCCAAAGCTCCCGGTGCCCACCACGTGCAGCCGCCGCGGGTGCCAGTACCCCACGAGGTCGCGCCGCAGGTCGTGAACGTCGCCGTGCAGCCCCAGCTTGACGC
Source organism: Longimicrobium sp. (assembly GCA_035635315.1). GTDB lineage: Bacteria > Gemmatimonadota > Gemmatimonadetes > Longimicrobiales > Longimicrobiaceae > Longimicrobium. The sequence goes on along the minus strand of DASQBH010001170.1, from coordinate 3,250 downwards.
CCTTGTTCTGCAGGTGGCCCAGGAAGTCGGTGTCCTCCATGGCCCCCGTCCCCGTGACGGCGTGGTGCCACACGGCAATGCGCAGCGGCCGGTCGCCCGGGCGTACCTCGCCCGCCGCGGCCGCCTCCTTCCACTGGCGGTCCGCCACACGCGTGGCCCGCGCAACCGCATCGGGGTGGATGCCGGCGCGCCTGCGGTGGAACTGGTCGATGGCCCAGCACGAGTTGAAGCACAGGAACTGGATGCGGTGGGCGGGAAAGAGGATGCACATCCCCTGCTCATCCAGGCCGGCCGGGTAGGGCGCACCCGTGACCCGGCGAAAGAGCGCGTCGGAAAAAATCTCAAAGCGCTCGGGATAGCGCGCGGGGTCCGGGGCGAGGATCACGTCGCCGGCCACGTACCAGCGCGACTCGTCGGCCTCCAGTGCCCGCGCCTGCTCCGCGCTGGGAAACCATTGAAAGCAGCAGCGCCGGTCCTGCACGTCGTGGTTTCCCGGCACCAGCACGCACTGTCCGGACGGGACCGCGAACTCGTCCAGCAGCTGCGACAGGAACTCCCACGCCTTCTCCATCCCTTCCGCCCCGCCGCGGTCCGTGGCGTCGCCCGACAGCACCACGAAGTCCAGCCGGTCCACCTGCAGCTCGTTGCCCCGCAGGTCGTCCTGCAGCCAGCTGAGCTTTGCGCGCGGCGAGGTGCGCCCGTCGAAGTGAAGGTCGCTCAGGTGCAGGATCCGGATAGGACTCCCCACCAGCGCGCGGACGTCCACGTCCCAGATCCGCACCACCCGGTCCTCCGCGCCCAGGGTGGCCAGCCGCGGCAGGACCGGGTGAAACGCCATCCCGGGAAGCCACTGCTCGCCCGCGGGCTCCGGGAGGTCGGCCACGCGCTCCCAGTCCTCCGTCCGCCACAGCTTTACCGTGCCGTCGGCGCCCTTGGTGGCCAGCAGCCACCCGTCCGCCGAAAACGATACCGTCCGGACGGCGGCGCCGTGCGCGGCCAGCACCTTTTCCTGGCGCCCCCCGGAAAGGGACCACACGCGCGCCGTCCCGTCGATCGACGCCGAGGCCAGGCGCCCCCCGTCCGGCGCCCATGCCACGCACAGCACCTGGTCGGTGTGCCCCTGCAGCACGCCGTGCCGCGTGCCGTCCAGCTCCCACAGCATTACCCGGCGGTCCGCCGAAGCCGAGGCGACCATGCCGCCGTCCGGCGAGAACACGGCCGCGAACACGTTGATGTCGTGCCCGGCGCAGGTGACCACCTCCCCCGCGTCCACCTCCCACAGCCGCACCGTGCAGTCTGCCGAGGCGGACGCCAGGCGGCGCGGCTCCCGCGGAGACCAGTGTACGCCGTTCACCCAGTTGCCGTGCCCCCGCAGCGCGGGAAGCCCGGTCCAGTCCCCGGTTTCCCACAGGTTGATGGAGTGGTCGATGGCCCCCGCCGCCAGCCGTGCCCCGTCGGCCGACCAGGCCACGCACAGGATGCGGCTGCTGGGCCGCAGCACGTGCAGAAGCCCGCCGGTCTCCCCGTCCCACACCCGCACCGTCTCGTCATCCGACGCCGAGGCCAGCATCCGCCCGTCCGGCGACCATGCAATGCGGTTGACGGCGCTGGCGTGCCCGCGCAGCGTGTGGCGCAGCCGCAGCCCGGAAAGCCCGTTCCCGTCCGTGTTGGGTGCATCGTGCTCCGCCATGCTCCACCTCACGGTTCACGCATTCTCCGCGTCCATGATCTCGAACACGGGGTACCCCCACGGCGGCAGCGCCAGGTACAGCCCCGGATCCACCAGCTCGTCGCCCTCGCGCAGGTGCTCCTCCGCGCCCAGCACGTCGCGCAGCACCCACTGCCGGCCACGCAGGCCGGCGAACGGGAGCGGCACGCGGCACTGCCCCGGGTGCGGCGCAAAGTTCACCGCCGCCAGCAGCCGTCCGTGGGCTGACTCGCGGCAGAAGACGATGAGCTGGCGCCAGCTGGGATCGTGCTCCGAGGCGGGCCCGCACTCCAGCAGCCGCCACTCCCCCCCGGCCGCCTCGGGACGGCGCAGGCACTCGAGCAGGCGCGTGTAGAAAGGGGCGATCTCCGCGTCGGCGGGCTCGTCGGGGCGCCGGCCCAGGTGCACCGACGTCTTTACGCGCCGGCCCTCCAGCTGCCCTTCGTGCAGCAGCCGCAGCCCGGGAGCCAGAAAGCTGACCACCGCGGCGGCGGCGTGCACCGGGGGCGGAAACGTGGCGGCGGCGCGCGGCTCGTCGTGGTTCTCCAGAAAGCGCGCGAGCCTGCGCTGAAAGTCCGGCTCGGCGGTCAGGTGGCCCCGCACGCCCTCGGCGTTCCCTTCGCGCAGAAGGTCGTACAGGCGCTTGTCGTAGGTGTAGTCGAACCCCTGCTGCTGCAGCTCCCACTCGTATCCCCAGTAGACCTCCGCCACGAAGAGGAATTCGGGGTGGGCGGAGCGCACCCGGGCAATGGCGCCGGGCCAGAACGACTCGTCCCCCGCGGGGCCCTCCGCCGGCGGGGGGGCATCCTTCCAGGTCTGCCCAAAGACCTGCGGGAGCAGGAGCATGGCCATGTCGCACCGCAGCCCGTCACACTGGCCGGCGATGCGCAGCAGCTCCGCGGTCATGGCTTCCCGCAGCCGGGGGTGCCGGTAGTCCAGCTGAAGGGTATCGGGCCACCCGTGAAAGTAGGGGTCGCGTCCAAAGGCCAGCACCCGCGCGCCGGACGGGGTGCCCACCCGGCAGTAGTTGAAGGGCTGGGACTCCAGGTCCCCCTCCGTCCCCTGGACGTAGAAGGCCGGGTGCTCCGCCACCCACGCGTGGTCGCGCGCGGTGTGGTTGGGAACAAGGTCCAGCATCAGCCACATGCCCCGGTCGTGCAGCCGCCGGCGCAGCTCGGCCAGCCCGGCGTCGCCGCCCAGCGCGGGATCCACCGCGTACTCCCGTACGGCGAAGGGCGAGCCGATGATGTCTTCCTCGCGCAGGGACTCCCCCAGCGTCTCGCGGTAGCCCGCGCGCCAGTCCGGGTGCGAGCGCGAGATCTCGCGGCCGGCGTCACCCGTCGTCCACACCCCCATCAGCCAGATCCACTGGAACCCGAGCGCCGCCCAGCGGTCCAGCTCGGCGTCGGGCACCTGGGCCAGGGTGGCGCCGAGCTCCCGCAGCCACACGCGGGTGTTGACCTCGTACAGGACGGGATTCGATGCCATGTGCCTGATCGAACGGAGCGACGGCGAGACCCTCTCCAGAAGCAGCATAGCGCC
>DASQBH010001169.1:0-5502 GCA_035635315.1 Longimicrobium sp. | reverse complement strand
GATCTGACAGCCCAGCCTCCCCCAGATTCCGCTCAACGTGGGCGAGCAGCTGCTCGGCCACGTTGAGCGGAATCTGGGGGAGGCTGGGCTGTCCGCCCCAGGAACCGTTCCAGTAGTTGATCGTCGTCAGGTCCCCGTGCGCATACCCCCACACGCCCGACTGCAGCGGCATGTTCACCGCCAGCTCGCGCCCGCCACCGCTGCGGCCCGCGACCGTGCCCGTGTAGGGGCCCCCGAACAGGCGGTCCAGCTGGCGCTTGGGCCGGCCGTACGCCGCGTCTATCTTCGTGTACTCCGCGTCGGGAATGCGGGCTGCCGTGCGTCCATCGGCCCCGATCAGGCGGCCCCGCAGCACGTCCAGGTGCTCGGCGACGATCAGGTTCTCCCCGACGTGCGTGACCACCGCCCGGTCGCTGGCCGGTGCGCCGTCGCTGGTGCGGACGCCCCGGTCCAGGCTGGCGAAGATGCCGCTGACCAGGGTGTCGCCCGCCTGGATGGAACCCGTGGCGCCGGAGACGTTCAGGCGGGGTCCCTGTCCCCCGCGCCCCGCCCCGGGCCTGAGCTCGCGAACCGCGCGCTCGCGGCGGGGCCGGCCTTCGCGGAGCGTGCTTCCGCCCACCCGCCACGTGTGCCCGGGCTCCGCGCGCTGTGCCGCCTGAGCGCCGCGGGACGTGACCGCCAGCGAGGCGGCGCGCACGTCGGGCGTGTAGAAGCGGAACACCGGGTACTCGGCGGGGATCGCTTCGCCCGCGCCGTAGAAGAGCGCCTGTCCCTCGAAGTCGAACAGCTCCAGCGCGGCGTTCGGTGAGCGGCCGGTGGAGTAGGGAAGGACGTACGTCAGCACCAGGTACTGCCGCCCGCGGTCCCGCTCGGCGCGAAAGTCCAGGCAGCCGGGAGCCCCGGGATCGCTGCCGCGGAACGTGCGGATCTCGCCGGGCGCCAGGTCCAGCGACAGCGAGGCTCCTGGCGAGCACGCCAGGGCCGCCGGGGCCGCCACCTCCACCCGCACGGGAACGCTCACGCCGTTCGTCAGGACGGTCAGAATGCCGGACCCCGCGCGCCGGCCGGTGATCACCACCTGCGTTCTCTCCGGCCCGGGCTTGCCCACCGCGGCCGTGAAGAGGGTGGTGTCCTGCACCAGCACCCGGAACTCGCGCGGCCTGACCATGCCTTCCGCCGTTTGCGCGATCGCATACACGGCAGTGGTGCCGCCGGAGAGGGCCCGGATCGCGTGCCTCTGCTGCGAGAGGGCATTGTCGCTTGACACGGAAGCCGGGTACGGCGTCAGGTCCACCCGCAGCCTGGACAGGTCCCGCTCGAACACGCTCGCCTGCAGCGTGTCGGCCACGCCCCCGGACGACGCGACCAGCCGCACCGGGACGGGTGAGGGCGCCGACCGGATGGCGGGGCGGTACAGGCGCGGCCCGCACTCCCGGACCCAGGCAGTGTCGGGGCAGCTCCACTGTACCGGCGCGCTCAGCAGCTCCCCCCGCACGCCGCGCAGCTCCACCGACAGCACCAGGCTGTCCGCCACGTCCACCGGAGCGGCCACGGGCGAGGTGATCCGCACGTCCACCACGCGGTCGCGGCCCACGCGATACTCCAGGATCAGCAGCGCATCCGCGGCCGTCACGGCGCCGTCGCGGCTTACGTCCCCCTGGGGCTGCACCGCGAAGGTGGTCGGCAGCTCCCGTCCCACCACGTGCGCCAGCACCGCCAGGGCGTCCACCGCGTCCATCCCGCCGTCGCCGTTCACGTCTCCGCGCAGCTCCACGGCCGCCTGCGCGGCGGGTGCGCCGGCCGCCTGTGCCGCCTTGCGCGCCCCTGAACCGCCGGGCACCGGCGCCGAGCCCACCGTGGGCGTCTCAGGCCCGGCGAAGCGCACGGCGGCGGCGTTCAGGTCGGAGCGAAGGAGGGCCTCTTCGATCACGAGCTGGAAGTCACCCGCCTCGAAGGATTCGCTCTCCTCGAAGCGGAACGAGATCCCCCGCCCGGTGATGCCCTCGGTGGCGACGCCCGCGAAGCGGATGCGTCCGGGCTCCACGAGGTGCCAGCTGGCCGTCGCGCCTTCCCCCGTCGTTGCGGAGAGAACGCGGTACCGCGACGCCTTGAACCGGATCTCGCCCTGAAAGCTCTGGACCCGCTCGCTCCCGGTCTCGGGGACGAAGCGCAGCTCCAGGGTGCCGGGCGCGGGCGACGCGAGCTCGGCACGGGTGCCGGGCGAGAGCTGCACCACGGTGCCGTCCCGATCGTGGGCCCGTGGCGAGAACGCGTCCGCGCAGGAGGCCACCGCAAGCGCGCCGAGCACGACCGCCGCCATCCGCAGGCGGGTGAGGCCGCGGTCGTGCGCCGCCGTTCCGGAGTTTTGCATGTACGTAGGCATTCCGAAGAACGGAGGTCAGTTCGGGGCGACGGTCAGGCCGCCGTTCACCACGACGGGCTGCGGATAGGCCGCGAACCCGGTGCTGGCGGGAGCCGACGGGAACGTCAGCGTGAGCGGCACGGTGGTGCCCGGCAGCGCGCTTGCGGCCACCTCGAACACCAGGCTCACGACGGTGAACCGGGCCGAGGCAGTGGGGGACGTCGATGCGAACGCGAAGCGGTACCGGCCCGGCGTGCCGCCCTCGCTGATGCTCCCTGCGATTCCGGGGGTGGTGCTCTTCAGCGCGAGCGCGGAGGCGTTGTAGCTGATCTCCAGCTCCAGCGCGCCAAGGTCACCCGGGCTCGTCACCCGCGACATGTCCAGGATCACCGGCACCGTTACCCGGTCGCCCGCGCGGGCCCGGAGGTTCCGCGAGCCGTTGGGGAGCGCCGTCGCGATCATCTCCCCCTCGGCGAGCACCGCGACCACCGCGGTGTTGCTGGTGATCCCGCCGAGCTCCGCCTGGACCGTGGTGTGGCCCAGGGCGGCGCCGCGGTACGCGCCCGCCTCGCCCGCGGCGGCAAGCACCGGGGCACCGGCGCGGCGGGTCTCGCCGAAGGTCCAGGCGAGCTGCGCCGGGATGGTGTCGCCCTCGGCGTCGAGGGCCGCCGCTCGCAGCTGCACGGTCTCGCCGACCGCCAGGATCGTCAGCTCGGGCGTCATGGCGATGCGGGCCGGCGCAAGCTGAAACACCTCCAGCGCCACCGAGCCCGACTGCCCTCCACTGGCTGCCGTGATCGTCACGTTTCCGGGCGTCCGGGCGACGAGCAGCCCGTTCGCGCCGACCGTGGCGACCGCCGGGGCCGAGGTGGACCAGGTGACCTCGCGCCCGGTAAGGACGCGCCCCGTACCGTCCGTGAGCGTGACCGTGAGCTGCAGCTGCTTCCCGGATTTCACCCGCGGCTGGGGCGCGGAAACCGACACGGTGGCCACCGGGGCGGGGGTGACCGTCACCGTCAGGGTGCCGCTCCTCCCCGATGCGCTCTCCGCCGCCGTGACGGTGACGCTCCCCTGCGCCACGCCACGTACCACCCCGCTGCCGTCCACGATGGCGATGGTGGTGTTGCTGCTCTGCCAGGTGAACGTCTTTCCCGCGAGCGCCGCTCCCGACGCGTTTACCGCGCGGGCAGAGAGCTGGACGGACTGGCTCTCGGCTACGCTCGCCGCCGCGGCCGTGACCTCCACCCCGGCCACCTCGGTGTCGGTCGGGTCGGTGGTCCCGTCTCCACACGCCGCGAGCACCAGGAGGGCAGCCAGGAGCGGCATCGCCAGGGACAGGCGGCGCAGGGCGAGCGCGACGAACCTGCTTCCGGCGGACGGAAGTGAGCGCGAGCAGGGGTGTGCCCGGCAAAGTAGAGCTGACATGGAATGGATTTGGGGAGCGGTACGTGGCGCAACGGAGACGCACCGGGCTCCGCCGGATAGGGCGCGGAGTGGAGGAAACAAAAATTTATCCAGCAAGCTGCTGAGTGTCAACGACATAGGGAGGGTTGGCGCCGAGCGACTGCGCACCGGCTCTTTCGCCGATTGTTCGCGCGATTGCTAATCTCCGCCGGCAGAGTCGTGCACATCGGAAAGAGTTCTCGTGAAGTTGCCGCGTACCAGGCTGCCCTGGCGACGGAAAACGTTTGCTGGTCGCGAACATCGACATCGTCCCCCTATTGCCAAACACCTGACGCCTCGCCCGGAACCCCTCGGAGCCGGCACGAGAAAACTCCGCTAACTCTGCTAACTCTGTGTGAGGCCCAATCCCTCGTTGTCCGTCGACTACCACGATCCTGGCGGAAACGCAGCGAGGGGCGCACCGGAATCCCGATGCGCCCCTCTGCTTCAGCGGCTGCAGCGAATCAGGCGGCGCGCAGCCAGCGCCCCAGCTCGCGCAGAGACGGCTTTTTGCCCGTGCTCAGGATGCCGACGCGGTAGATCTTGCCGGCCAGCCACGCCACGGCGAACACCGTCACCAGCACGCCGGCCAGCGACGCGGCGATCTGCCAGCCCGGCACCGAGGTGGCCGTCAGCCGCATGGGCATCGCCACCGGCGCGGTGAAGGGGATCAGCCCCAGCACCGTGGCCGTGGTGCCCAGCGGGTCGCCGATGATCTGCGTGATGAAGATCATCGGCACGATCAGGGGCAGGAACACCACGGTCTGCCACTGCTGCGCCTCCTGCTCGCTGTTCACCGCCGCGCCGAGCGCGGCGAACAGGGCCGCGTACAGAAAGAAGCCCAGGATGAAGAACGCGAGCAGCGGCACGGCCACGTTCCATCCCAGCCCCAGCGAGCTCATCGCCCCCGCCGGCATGCCGAAGCGCGGCCCCAGTTTGGCCGCCGCGAACCCCAGGGCAACCCAGATGGCCACCTGCAGCATGGCCACCGCGCCCACGCCCAGGATCTTGCCCAGCATCAGGTGGCTGGCCTTCATGGAGCTTACGATCACCTCCACGATCCGGTTGGTCTTCTCCTCCAGTACGCTTCGCATCACGTTGAAGCCGTAGAGAAAGACCAGAAAGTAGACTACGAAGCCCACGAAGTAGCTCAGGAAGAACGCCGAGGCCGCATCGCCCGCCTTCTCCCCCTCGGCAGTGACGCGGGCGGCGTTCACCTCCACCGGCCGCAGCAGCGCCGCCACCTCGCCCACGTTCAGCCCCTGCCCCTGCAGCCGCGCCGCCTGCACGGCCTGGCTCACCGCGCGGCGCAGGTCCCCCGCCACCTGAAAGTTGGAGACGTTGCGGGCCCGGTACTGCACCGTGTTGCTCTGCACCACGTCGGCGGGAAGGTAGACGTATCCGTCGATCTCCTTCTCCAGCACGCGGCGGTTGAGCTCTTCGCGCCGTGCCGCGAAGGGGCCCGCCACCTTCTGCACCGTGTACCTGCTCTTCTCCTCGCCCTCCTGCATGCGGGTCAGGCCGGCCACCACCTGGTCGCCCACGCCCGCGGGCGCCTCGTCCACCACCACCAGCTCGCGCGCCTCGCCGCGGCCGCCCAGCATGGTGGGAAGGAGGGTGACGGCGGCCATGAACAGCGGCAGGATCAGCGTGCCGATCCAGAACCCCTTGGCGCGCAGGCGCTCCATCACCTCGCG
>DASQBH010001168.1:0-5725 GCA_035635315.1 Longimicrobium sp. | reverse complement strand
GGGTCCACCCCGCGCGCTCGCCCTGCCGCACGTGGCGCCGGTGGGTGGGGCGCATCCGCGCCAGCAGGGCGTCGGCGCCGCCGTGCAGGGGAAGGACGAACTCGATGCGGGGCCGCCCCGGCACCCCCTCCGCCCCCGGCCCGGCCGCCCCCCGCGCGCCGAACGACTCCATCACCACCTCCGCCGCGCCGTGCCCGGCCAGCAGCCGCACCAGCCGCGCGGCGGCGCGGTCGCGGTCCACCCCCGGCGCCGCCGCGGGGAGCGCGGCAAAGCGGTAGTGCCGCGCCCGGCGCGAAAGCCGGCAGCGCACCGCCACTCCCAGCGCCAGGGCCAGCGTCTGCGGGCCGCGCCCCAGCCGCGCGTACACCGGCTCGCCCGGAGGCAGGCTCACCTCCAGCACCGGCGGGGCGTGAAAGAAGGTTCCCCCGCACGCCGCCAGCCACTCCGCCCACTCCGGCGGCGCGAGGGAGGAGAGCCGCCAGTCGGCGGGCGGGGCGTCCGCGGTGCGGGGGGGACGCGCGGGGAGGGCGAGGCGGGGTGCGGGCATGGCGCTTCGGCGGGATGCGGAAGGGTAGCGGGCGGGCGTCCGGCGCGGACCGGTTCGCGGCCGCCGGAGTGGCAGCATACGTGCCCCCTGTGCCGGGGCGGACGCCGCGCGGCCCGGGCTCCGGGAGTGCCGTGGCGGCGCGGATTTCCGCCCGCCTGCTCCGTTCCCGGCCGGCCGTGCGCGCGTCACCGGCGCGCGCACGGCGACGGCGCGGACCCGCCGGGTGTCGCGTCCACGCAACACCGCTTTGCTCCGCGCGGCTGTGCGGCGCGTGCCGATCGCCCGAGTCCCCCGGAACCCGCCGGCCATGTCGTCCTCCGCCCCCGCGGCCCCGCTGCCGCCCGCCCCTCCGCTCTCCGCCGCGGGCCCGCGCGCCGCGCTGGACCGCTCGCTGCTGGGCGGCATCGCGTGGACGGGCGGGGTGCGGTGGGTCAGCCAGCTGCTGGGGTGGGCCTCCACCCTGGTGGTCGCGCGGCTGCTGACGCCGGCGGACTACGGGATCGTGGGGATGGCGGCCGTGTTCGTGGGGCTGGTGACGCTGCTGTCGGAGTTCGGCCTGGGCGCGGCGGTGGTGATGCTGCGCGACCTGGACGGGGCGCAGGCGCGGCAGATCAACACCCTGTCGGTGATGCTGGGGGTCGCCAGCGCGGCCGTCACCTGCGCGGCGGCCCTGCCCATGGCGCGGCTGATGGCGACGCCGGAGCTGGAAGGGGTGCTGTGGGCGCTGAGCGCCGGCTTCGTGATCGCCGGCTTTCGCACCGTCCCCGACGCGCTGCTGCAGAAGGAGATGCGCTTTCGCTCCCTGGCGCTGATGGACGGCGGCCAGGCGGTGCTGGTGGCGCTCTCGACGATGGCGATGGCGGCGGCGGGGGCGCGCTACTGGACGCTGGTGGCGGGAACGCTGCTGGGGGGCCTGCTCTCCACCGGGATGGCCGTGGCGCGGCGGCCGCAGGGGTTCGCGGTGCCGCGCCCGCGCCAGGTGGGCCCCGCCATGGCGTTCAGCGGACGGCTGCTGGTGTCGCGGCTGGCGTGGTACCTGTACTCCAACGCCGACTTCATGGTGGTGGGCAAGGTGCTGGGACAGCGGGCGCTGGGCGCGTACAACCTGGCCTGGTCGCTGGCGGCCATCCCCATCGGCAAGGTGAGCGGGATGGTGATGCGGGTGACGCCCGCCTATTTCTCCGCCGTGCAGGACGATCCGCCCGCGCTGCGCCGCTACCTGCTGCGGCTTACCGAAGGGGTGGCGCTGGTGACCTTTCCCATGACGCTGGGGCTGGCGGCGGTGGCGGACGACCTGGTGCGGGTGGCGCTGGGGGAAAAGTGGCTGGCGGCGGCGGTGCCCCTCCGTCTGCTGGCGGCGTACGCGTCGCTCCGCTCCATCTCGCCGCTGCTGTCGCAGGTGCTGGCGGCGGTGGGGGAGATGCCGTTCGCCATGCGCAACAACCTGCTGGCGGCGGTCATCCTGCCGGCGGCGTTCGTGGCGGCGGCGCCGTACGGGGTGGGGGCGGTGGCGTGGGCGTGGATCGTCGTGCACCCCCTGGTGCTGGCGCCCCTGCTGGCGCGCACCTGCCGCCGGCTGCAGATGCCGGTGCGCGACTACGTTCGCGCCCTCGCTCCCGCGCTGGGCGGCTGCGCGGCGATGCTGGCGGCCGTCGTCCTGGCCCGCCTGGCGACGCCGGGGGCGTGGCCGCTGGGGGCGCGCTTCGCCATCGAGGTCGCCGCGGGCGCCGCCACCTACGCCGCCGCCATCCTCCTCTTTCACCGCGACCGCCTGCTGGCCCTGCGCCGCCTGCTCCGCGACGCCCCCGCCGCCTGAACCGGAATCCCAGTGCCCCGCTGAACACGCCGCAGCGAGCCCAAGCCAAAATCGGAAAGGGCGGGCTCGGGGGGGACAAGCCCCCCGCTCGTCCGCCGTGAGCGGGTTTACTCGCTTTGACTCTCCACACCCGCACGTGTTCGCTCTAACAACTCCTCCCATTCTGCCGCCGTCGCGGCAAGCCGCGCATCGACTTCCGCGTGCACTTCGGGCGTCGGCTCGCGGAGAATCACGCCGCCGGGCCGATACAGCCCGTTTCGTAGCCATTGCTCCCGCAACTCTTCCCACTGTGCGCGCATGTACGCGTCCACACGCGCCCGGAGGTCGTCGGAGACAAGGGCCAGCAACGCAAACACCTCGTCGCCGATAACCCACGTGGCCCCGCCGCTGGTCTGACTTCCAGCAGCGACAGCGAGCCGTGCAGCTTTGTCTTGCTCCTTGGCCCGGTGCACCACCTGCACGACGAACGCCGCCGCGTCCCGCGCTTCCGCATCGGATTCCACGAACCGGAACGCGCGGTAAAATTCATCCTCTGAGAACGGCAACTGTTCGTCGATGTACTCTGTCGGCACGGTTCGCTCTCCCGCCGCTCGCGTTAGAACTCCGGATGGCCCGGCCCCATCACCACATGCAAGTCGGTGGAATTCACATACACCGTCCCAAGCCACAGCGAGCCGCGAAAATGCCACCGCCCCCAGCATACCAGTTGGATATTCCCGCTTTCTGCGATCCACCACGTATCCTCGCTGGCGGTCGGGCCGGAGATCTTGTACCATGCCGGAGACCGCCCCACCAGCGGGTTCACGCGCCTCATCATGCCGGTGAACTGGAACTCATGGTTCCGCCCCGCGACGTTGACCAGGGTGGTCAGAGTTTTTCCCTCCAGCGGTTGCGGGCAGATAGAGTTGTCCTCGGTCAGCTCGCAGTCTATCTCGCATACTGGGGAGCACGAGCCCGTGTCGGCCTCAATGCAGGGCTCGCCGGGATCGTCCCCGCCGCCACCGCCACCACCACCGCCGCCGGTGTCCCCGCCGCCACCGGGGCACGACTGAATGCCTACGGATCCCTCCGGGTCGGTCGGGTCACCAACCGACTCCTCGCACTCGCCACCACTCTCATCGCAGTCCCAATCCAGTTCCATCCACGGCTCGCAATATCCCCCGCTGATCGGGGGGAGCACGCACAGCCCATCACTTACGCAGCCCTGCGGCGTCACCACCTGTTCGTCCTGCACGGGAGCGGCAAGGTCCGGTGCGCGTTGCTGATCCAGTTGCGTCGGGCTGTCGGCGCAAGCGCCGAACGTGAACAGCACCCCGGCGATTGTGGCGAGGCGCGACACGAGGCTTCGCATGTGCAGGGTTCCTTTTCGATGGATGGATCAGCTCGTCGGGACCGCCAAGGATCGCGAAGGGGACGCTGGTACTCTCCTTTCTCTTCGGCGGAGGGCAGCTGACAGGAAACGGGAGAGCTTAAACAGAGCGGTATAGTAGACACACTTTTATCGACCGTCAATCGCCGTTCTGGCCAACCGTGCGGCCTTCTGATGCGCGGTCGGTAGAACCGTCCGGCCGCGCAACAGGGGAAGGTGGGCGGCCCACGTTGGGAACGTGGGCCGATGCGTGGGGTGTGGATTACGCCTGCACGAGCAGGCCGCCGCGGCCGATGGGGCGGCGCGGCGGAGCGGGATCGGGCGCGGATTCGGCGGGGTGCGCGGCGACGCAGGCCAGGGCCGTGATCAGCCCCAGCACGGAGTACAGGAAGGCGGAGTACGCCTGGGAGAGGAAGAAGCCGGAGACGCAGTAGCCCACCAGCGTGGCCGTGAGGGCCTGCGCCAGCGCGGCGTGGGGCGCGGGGCCGCCGTCCGGGGCGCGGGCGCGCGAGAGCGTGAGCGTCACGCGGAACGCGGCGGCCAGCAGGGCCAGGAACGCCAGCAGCCCCGGGATCCCCAGCTCCGCGCCCACCTGCACGAAGGAGTTGTGCGCGGCGGACCACTTGAGCCCCTGCCCCACCTCCTGCCGCGACGCCAGCGGCGAGATCATCCCCTCCGCCATGGGAAACGCGTTGGCGCCCACCCCCAGCACGGGGCGCTGGATCATGTACCCCACGCCCCGCTTCCACACCTCCAGCCGCCCCGTCTCGTTGTTCCCCGCCCAGTTGTAGTCGTCGCCGGGGTTCAGGAGCGTCCCCATCTTTTCCCAGAACGCGCTCCCCCCGCCCACCGCCAGCAGCAGCGCCACCGCCGCCACCGCACCCATGCGCTGGGCTCGCGGCACCGCGCGAAAGCTCCACAGCATGACCCCGAACACCGCCAGCAGCCCCAGGAACCCGCCGCGCGAGCCGGTGCGCAGGATGGTGACGGCGAACAGCGCCATCACCCCCAGCGCGGCCAGGCGCAGCACGCCCCGGGCCCCGGGGCGCGTGAGGTAGACCACCAGGGGAAAGGTGCACACCACCAGCAGGGCCAGGTCGTTGGCGTCGTAGTACACCAGGCCCCCCAGCCGCCCGTCCGCGCCCACGGAGAAGGTGGTGAGGATCATCACGCAGTACAGCGCCGCGCCGGCCACGTGCACGCCGATCAGCCGCTCCACGTCGCGCACGGAGCGGACGGCGGCCACCAGCAGCGCCATCAGCAGAAAGGTCTTGCCGTGGTCTTCGAGGATGAAGCGCGCGCTGAAGCCGGGCCACACGCCAAAGGGAACGGAGAGGATGCACAGCACCAGGAGCACCGCCGCCCAGCGGAACACCGGGTGGCGCGCGCGCCGCACGGCGCCGGGCGCGGCGCTGATCCACACCAGCCCCAGCGCGGCAAGGGACGAGAGGATGGCGGGCTTTCCCTTTCCCAGCACGGGAAACAGGTCCTGCAGCCGCCACACGTAGGTCAGCAGCATCCCCGCCAGCGCCACCAGCAGCAGGGTCCACGGCTGCGCGCGCGCCCGGGCCGGCGCGCGCGCGGTCGTGCGTGCGTGGCGGGGGGCGAGCCCGGCGGGCACGGCGGCCGGGAGGGCGAGGTCCATGGGAGGATCGGGTCGGATGGGGCGCGTCAGGCGGCGGGCGCGGCGGGCGCGGCGGGAAGCTCGCGCCAGGGGGCCACGCGCGGCTCGTCGTACGCGCCGCGGACCAGGCCGGCGCGGATGGAGAACAGGTCGGCCGCCATGCGCAGCGAGTCCAGCACCAGGTTCACCCGCGAGCCGGGGCGGTGGGTCCAGTTCACCGGCACCTCGTCGATGCGGTAGCCGCGGCGCTGCGCCATCAGCAGCACCTCGACGTCGAAGCTGAAGCCGTCGCGGCGGGTGCGCGAGAACAGCTCGTGCGCCACCTCGGCGCGAAAGAGCTTGAAGCCGCACTGCGTGTCGGCGATGCCG
>DASQBH010001167.1:0-2107 GCA_035635315.1 Longimicrobium sp. | reverse complement strand
TCCGGTGCGGCGACGGGATTCGCTATCAGCCCTGGGCTCCGCTGTGTGGCGGCTGTTACGATTCGTGGGCGGCGTGGGGCAACGAGGACTATCCCGAAAAGAAATGCCACCGCTGCGCAAAGCCCGCAAATGTCAGCAAGGGCAAACCTCTCTGCCCCGAGTGCTTCCGCCAGGATCCGTTCACCCGGGCGGCGTAGATACGAAAGCGGCGCGGCCCCCCTCGGGAGCCGCGCCGCTTCGTCCTGCATCCAACCCGTCGACAGCCGTCAGTCCGCGGCGACCGGCTCCGGGTCGCGGACGGCGGGGCCGGCGTGCACCACGCGCGGACGGCTGGTGCGGCCGCGGCGCAGGCGGTTGGTAAAGTCGTCCAGCAGCGTGTACACCACCGGCACCACGAACAGCGTCAGCAGCGTCGACGTGATCAGCCCGCCGATCACCGCGCGGCCCATGGGGGCGCGCTGCTCGCCGCTTCCGCGAGGGATACGGTATGGCGCGTCCAGCACGTTCCGGCTAAACTGACCGAATGTGTACGTGGCGTGGTCCTCTTACCGGCCGAGTTGTGAGCATTACAGGCGCGGGTTCCGCGCACGCCGGGCCCATTGTGTCGCCGCTGCCGGTGCGCGCCCGCCGACGCTGCGAGCGTGACTGATGGGCGAGGAGCGATCCATCCCCAGCCCGCCAGCACCCAGGGGATCAGAAACCTCGATCATCGACGAAATTCCCACCACTGCCGGGCTCGTGCTCTGGCTGGACGTGCGGCACATCCGTGATTGGGCCCAGGCTCCATTCGACATACGAGGCGCGCTCTTCCCCTCGCCGGTGAAGCGCCATGTGTTGATGTTGCGAGAGCACGCGCGAGCCGAGCGCGGCGAGATCGCGGACGCGCTCGTGGCGTTTGAAGATCTGCTCACAAACCCCACCGAGGCCGACCCGCGGGTGCTGGCGCAGGCGTGCGCCGAGGTCGCCGGATGGGCAGCTGCAAACTCGCTCGTTCAAACAGCGATCGAATACGCAGAGACCGCCGCTCTCGTCGATCCGATCAGCCCAGCTCTAGCGAACCTGGCCGGGCGAACTACACGCAACGCAAGCGAGTTCGGCCGCGCGGAGATCTGGTTCCGGCGGGGGATTGGGTATGCTCGTTTGCAGGATGACAAAGTCGAACTCGCCCGCGGACACCTGGGCAGGGGCATTCTTTACCAGGAGATTGGCAAGCTTGGCTCCGCCAAGAAGCACATGCACGCCGGTGCGCGTGTGGCGCGGGAGAAAGGCCTGGATTGGCTTGCCGCAGAGGCGCAGCACGACCTCATGCTGCTTCTGGCAGTCCACGGCCAGTATCACGAGGCGGAAAAGCACGCGAACTTCGCGGTGAAGTGGTACGGGTCGCGGCACCCTCGCTTTCCGCTTTTCGCAGCGGACGTCGCGCTGCTGATGGTGCTTCAGGCGCAGTACAGAAGCGCGGCCCGGCTGGCGCGCGGAGCGCTCCGGCACGTTCGCGAGCCAAGCGCGCGATCCGTGATTCTCGCGCTCCTGGCGCGAGCGCTGGTCGGGGCGGGGCTTGGCGACGAACTGGATCGTCTGCGACGGCGGGTGCTGGCGCTTGTCAGATCACACGGCGATCGCGAGGCCGTTGCGCTCTGGCACCTTGCCGCCGCGGAACACGCCGCGCGGCGGTGGCGGGACGCCGGGGCGCACGCCACCCGTGCGCTTGAACTCGCGTCCGAGCAGAGCGATCGGGAAACGGCCCGGCTAAGCAGCCGGCTACTGGCCGCAATCCGCGCGAAAAAGCCCGCTCCCCAGGTGGCCGCCTCTCGCGGTCCCGAACTGGCCGATCTTGTCGAGGCGGTGAGTTCCCGCCTCTCGAACTGGACCCCCGAGCGGCGGGCGCTCTCGCCTGTGCGAGCCGCGTGGGTCGCGTAGCGAGCTAGTTCCCGGAGCCGAACCCCACCCCCCCACGCCCAGCCGCCGATCCGGAATCGGCGGCTGTCGTGCTTTCCGTCCGGGGTGTCGTGGCGTCCGGATTTCCGCCACTGCCCCCCGATCCGAATCCCACGCCCGTCATGCTCGCGCCGGCAGCCGCCTGCGCCGGCTCCGTCGATGCGGGATTTGA
>DASQBH010001166.1:0-3970 GCA_035635315.1 Longimicrobium sp. | reverse complement strand
GTCGCCACGCGGGCGCGCCGCAGCAGCCCGTCTTTCTTGCCGCGGCGTACGACTTTGCGCAGCTGAGGGACTGGTCCGAGGCGCTGCATCCGCTGCTCTCCTCGCGCAGCGACGTGTACCTGATCGACATCGATGAGGTGGGGAACCGCGTGCTGCTGGGCGTGGCGGACGCCAACGCCATCGGCGCCGTGCGTGCGGAGGCCGCGCGGCTGGGCATTCCCGCGGCCGCCGTGCACGTACAGACGCAGCCTCGTCCCGAGCTGCGGGCCACCGTGCGCGACCGCTTTACCACCACCCTGGGCGGCATCCAGATCGCGTTCGGCGGATACGTGTGCACGCTGGGCTTCAACGCCCGCCGCGTCTCCACCGGCGCCAACATCTACGTCACCAACTCGCACTGCACGGGGACGCAGTACGCCAACGACGGGATCGCCATCTACCAGAACACCAACGCGGCCGGCAACCAGATCGGCAACGAGGTCGCGGACCGCGGCATGTGGGCCTGCTGGACCGGCGTGGCCAGCTGCCGCCAGGCCGACGCGGCCTACATCAGCAACAACGGCACGCGCACCGTGGGGCAGGGCGGCATCGCGCGCACGGCGTGGAACACGGGCGGCCCGGGCGGGCTCACCACCACGGGCGAGTACGACGTCATCGGCCGCTCCACCTCCATCGCCGTGGGGGCGTACCTGGACAAGACCGGGCGCACCAGCGGCTCCACCTACGGCCAGGTCACCAACTCGTGCGTGACCATCGGCAGCCTGCGCTGCCAGGATATTTCCAAGGTGTGGTCCGAGGGCGGCGACAGCGGCTCGCCGGTGTTCGTGTACGTCGGCGGCAGCGGCACGGCCGAGAACGACGTGCGGCTGCACGGTGTGATGTGGGGCGGTCCCGGCAGCGACTACACCACCACCTACTCCAGCCGTCTGGCGGGGATCGAGGCGGACCTGGGCGCCCTGAACAACCTCTGCCGCCCCGGCTACGGCTGCTGAGGGATGTGCGGAAGTGCGTGAGTGCGGTAGTGCGTGAGTGAAAGATGCGAAGCCCGCCGGGGAGCACCGGCGGGCTTCGTTCTGCTCTGCCATCGCGCACTCAGGGGAATGGCGGAGTCCGGTGACGTGCGGTCATCCCGCGGGGTGTCGAACGTAGCCCTGCGTGGCCAGCATGGCGCCCATCCCCGCGTAGGCGGCGGGGTCTTCAGGCGCCCAGGTGGCCAGGCCGTCCACGTACCGGTTGTACATGCAGAAGGCCGCGGCAATCAGCACGGTGTCGTGGATCTCGCGGTCGCTCGCGCCGTGTGCGCGGGCGGCTTCCACGTCCTCCCCGCGGACGCTTTGCCCGCCCTGCTGCACGCGGGTGGCGATGTCCAGCAGCGCGCGCAGCCTGGGCGTGACGGGCGCGGAGAGGGGATCGGCCTGCACCGCGTCGACCAGCGCGGCCTGCTCGCCCAGCAGGTGGCGCGCGGTGGCCCCGTGAGAGCTTGCGCAGAAGGTGCAGCGGTTCAGCGTGGAGACGTGGGTGGCGATCAGCTCGCGCTCGCCGGGCGACAGCCCTTCGGAACGCCGCAGCAGCACCTGGGCGAGCGCGGAGAGCGGGCCCGCGGTCTCGGGGTCGAAGTCCATCAGGGCACGGATGCCGGGTAGTCCGTCGCGCAGCGCAATGTGGGGCATGAGGTTCCTCGTGGCGGAGAAGTGTGGTCGCTGCCCAACAGTAATGCCGGCGGCCCCGGGGCGCACCTGCGCACCGGGCCGCTTTTGCGTCCCGGCGACGCATGGGATTTGCGGCGTGGCGCGGTCCGCCGATCGAGCGGCTGGATCACAACCACACCGGAGGATGCGATGAAGAAGCTGGCGCTGAACGTGGATACGCTGCGGGTGGAGAGCTTCGCCACGCAGGAGACGGCCTCGGGACGCGGCACGGTGCGCGGCCACGACGACACGATGGAGACCGAGAACTGCACCATCGATTACGACACCTGCCTTCTCGCCACCTGTCTGACCATCAAGGGCTGCCGGGTGCAAGGGGACAACGACGCGGCCGAGAACCGCTGAGGGCAGGGTCGTGGACGGCCGGTGCCGCACGGGGCGCCGGCCGTTCTGCTTTCGGCCAGGTAATAGGGAATAGGGAATAGGGAATAGGGAATAGGGAATAGGGAATAGGGGGAGATCGATCCTCCGCGCTCACCGGGCTCCACGATGGTGCACAATCCCTGCATCTGGCTCCAGCCGACATCATCCGCCGCATCCACGAGCCGCACTTGTTCCCATTCCGCCGCCGCACGCCCGCCGCCCCGGCACCGGATGCCGCGTCCCCGCGTGAAGCCGCGGGTGAATCCAGCGCCAACGAGGGGCGGCAGGGCGAGGGGCCCGGCACGCTCGTCACCATCGTGGGCAGCGGCGCGGTGCATCCGGTGCGCGGGCCGCTGCCCACGGACGCGGAGCGCCTGCGCCTGCTGGCGCGCGGGCACGTGGAGGCGGTGGAGGGGCGGTGCGTGCAGTGCGGCATCTGCTCGTACAACTGTCCGATGGGCATCGACGTGCGCAGCTACTCGCGCATCGCCGCGCCGGTGCTGGAAAGCCACTGCATCCTCTGCGGCGAGTGCGTGGCGCGCTGCCCCCGCGGCGTGCTGCGCTTTCACCTGCCCGACGCGGCGGACGCGTGAGGCGCTACGTCGTCGTCGGCACCGGCATCGCCGGCCTTTCCGCGTGCGAGGCGGTGCGCGAGCGCGATCCGTCCGCCGCCATCACCCTGGTGGGTGAGGAGCCGCACCCCTTCTACTCGCGCCCGGGGCTGGCGTACCTGCTCACCGGCTCCGTGCCGGAAAAGCGGCTGTACGTCCGCACGCCCGCGGAGGTGGCGGTGCTGGGGCTGGAGCGCATCCACGCCCGCGCCGCGTCGGTGGATACGGCCGCGCACCGGCTGGCGCTGGAGGACGGGCGGACGATCGGGTACGACCGGCTGCTGCTGGCGACGGGCGCCGTATCCATCCCCCCGGAGTTCGAGGGCGGCGAACTGGACGGGGTGATGCGGCTGGACGGGCTGGACCAGGCGCGCGCGATGATGCAGCGGGCGCGGCGGCGGGGGAGCGCGGTGGTGGTGGGCGGTGGAAGCACGGCGCTGGAGATCGTCGAAGGGCTGCACGCGCAGGGGATGCACGTCCACTACTTCCTTCGCGGCGACCGCTACTGGAGCAAGGTGCTGGACCCGGTGGAATCCGCCATCGTCGAGGAGCGGCTGGAGGAGGAGGGTGTCCGCATTCACCGCCGCACGGAGGTCGCCCGGGCGGTGGGGGAGAACGGCCGGCTGGTCGCCGTGGAGACGGTCGCGGGGGAGCGGATTCCCTGCGAGGTGCTGGCGGTGGCGGTCGGCATCCGCCCGCGGCTGGAGCTGGCTCGGGCGGCGGGGATCGAGACGGACCGCGGCATCTCCGTCAACCCGCTGCTGGAGACCAGCGCGCCGGGCGTGTTCGCCGCGGGCGACGTGGCCCAGGTGCTGGACCCCACCACCGGGCGCGCGGAACTGGACGCGCTCTGGAACTCCGCGCTGCGGATGGGGCGCGCGGCGGGGGCGAACATGGCGGGCGCGGGCGAGCCGTACCAGAAGCACGTGCCGATGAACGTCACCCGCGTGGCCGGGCTGGTGACGACGGTGATCGGGGCCGTGGGGGGCGGGAAAGACCCGGACCTGAAGACGATGACGCGCGGCCAGAGCGAGTCGTGGACGGCGCGCGGGCCGTCGACCACGGTGCAGGAGCGCCACGGCACCGACCGCGTGCGCGTGCTGCTGGGCGAGCGCACGGTGCAGGGCGCCATCGTGATGGGCTCGCAGGTCCTTTCGCATCCGCTCGCCCGCCTGGTGGCGGACCGGGTGGACGTGTCCTCCATCCGCCCCGCGTGCGTCGCCGATCCCGGGACCGCGCTGCATCGCCTGCTGGCATTCCATGACGAACGCTACGGCGACCGCGCGGCGC
>DASQBH010001165.1:0-2155 GCA_035635315.1 Longimicrobium sp. | reverse complement strand
CCGTTCGCCGCCAAGGACGTGCTGGACGCCTGCGTCCGCTTTTCCCGGATGGTGGGCGCGGACACGTCCCTCGTGCTGCGCGGCGGCGGCCACACGTCGGTGAAGAGCGATGAGGAGGACGTGCTGGGCCGGCCGCTGCGGGTGCTGCGGGTCAAGGGGAGCGGCTCCGACCTGGCCATCATCCGCCGCGCGGACTTTGCCGGGGTGCGGTTGGACGACGTGCTGCCGCTCATCGACCGCGGCGACATGTCGGACGAGGAGATGGTGGCGTACCTGGCCCGCTGCCTGACCGAACCGACGTCACCTCGGCCCTCCATCGAGACGCTGCTGCACGCCTTTATCCCCGCCGCCAGCGTATTCCATTCGCACGCGGACGCGGTGCTGGCGCTCATCAACACACCGGATCCCGAGCGCGCCTGCCGCGACGCCTTTGGCGACACCGTGCTGACGGTGCCCTATCGCCGCCCCGGCTTTCTGCTGTCGAAGGAGGTGGGCCAGGCGGTGCGGGCGAATCCCGACGCGCTCGGTCTCATCCTCCTCAACCACGGCGCCGTCACCTGGGGCGCCACGGCGGAGGAGGCGTATCAGCGCCACCTGGAGCTGGTCGCCCAGGCGAAGGCGCACGTGGATGCGCGGCGGACGGCGCCCGTCTTCACCGCCGAGCCCCGCTACCGGCTGGATGGCGATGCGCGGCGGCGCGTGGCGGCGGCCCTTGCGCCGGTGATCCGCGGGGCGTTGAGTCGCGAGAAGCACGTGGTGGCGCGCTACACGGATGCGCCGGAGGTGCTGGAGTTCGTGGGATCGCAACGGGGACGCGCGGCTTCCGCGGCGGGCGCGGCGACGCCGGACCACATCCTCACGACCAAGCGCCTGCCGCTGTGGGTGGACGTGGACAATCCGGCGGACGCGGACGTGATCGCACGCGAGTTCCAGGCTGCGCTGCATCGCTGGCGGGCGGACTACCTGGCGTACGTGGAGCGCTGGCGCACGGACGAGCCGGTGCTGGAGGCGGCGCCGCGCATCGTGCTGGTGCCGGGGATCGGGATGTGGACGATCGGGCGGACGCCGAAGCTGGCGACCCTGGCCCGCGACATCTATCTGCACACCATCGGCATCATGGCCGGCGCGGAGGCCATGGGCGGCTACCGCTCGCTGCCTGAGGGCGAGGGCTTTCGCGCGGAGTACTGGCCGCTGGAGCTGTACAAGCTGACCCTCGCGCCGCCCGACCGCGACCTGGCCGGCCGCGTCGCCCTGGTCACCGGCGCGGCGAACGGGCTGGGGCGTGCGATCGCGCTGCGGCTGGCGGCCGCGGGCGCGCAGGTGGTCGCGACGGACGTGGACGCGG
Organism: Longimicrobium sp.; assembly: GCA_035635315.1. GTDB lineage: Bacteria > Gemmatimonadota > Gemmatimonadetes > Longimicrobiales > Longimicrobiaceae > Longimicrobium. Next base: position 810 of record DASQBH010001165.1, on the reverse strand, counting down.
CGGGGATCGAGGAGGTGGCGGGCGCCATTGCGAAGTCCGAGGGCGCGGGCTCCGCGCTGGCCGTGCCGCTGAACGTGACGCGGGCGGAGGAGGTGGATGCGGCGATCGAGCGCGCCTGCCTGGAATACGGCGGGGTGGACGTGATCGTCAGCAACGCCGGCATTGCGCACTGCGCGCCGATCGAGCAGCTGGAGCTGGCGGACTGGGAGCGCAGCCTGGCGGTGAACGCCACCGGCCACTTCCTGGTGACGCGCGCGGCGCTGCGCCACTTCCGGCGGCAGGGCAGGGGCGGGTCGATCGTCTTCGTGGCGACCAAGAACGTGACGGCGCCGGGCAAGGACTTCGCGGCGTACAGCGCGTCCAAGGCGGCGGAGGCGCAGCTGGCGCGCGTGGCGGCCATCGAGGGTGGACCGCTGGGCGTGCGCGTGAACATGGTGAACCCCGACGCCATCTTTGGCGGCAGCCACCTGTGGGACGGCATCCGCGAGCAGCGCGCCGCCGCCTACGGTGTGGATCCCGACAAGCTGGAGACCGTTTACCGCGGCCGCACGCTGCTGGGCGTGGAGGTGCGCGCGGAAGACGTGGCGGAGGCCGTGCTCTTTCTCGCCAGCGAGCGCTCCTCGCGGACGACGGGGGCCATGCTGGCGGTGGATGGAGGCGTGCGCGAGGCGTTCGTGCGGTAGGCGGAGGGCGGGGCGGGAGAGGGCGGGCCTGCGGTGGGCGCGTTTCCGCGGGGCCCTCTCCCCCGCCGACTTCGCCGCTCGTTCCTCGCGGCTCGCGGCGACCCCTCCCCCAACCCCGGGGGAGGGG
>DASQBH010001164.1:0-2273 GCA_035635315.1 Longimicrobium sp. | reverse complement strand
GTACGGTAGGCCCGCTCCGTCCCCGCGCCGACGAACTTCTCGGCGTTCAGCTCCGGCCGGCCCAGGTAGCCGCGCGCGACCCCGCCGCCCGAGATCCACACCTCGCCGGGCACTCCGACCGGCGACATCTCACCGCGCGGGCCGCGGACGGCCAGGCGCACGCCCGGCAGCGGCCGCCCGAGCGGGTGCCCGGCGACCGCGCCCTCCGCGGGGACGGCATACGTCGCGCAGATGATGGTCGCTTCGGTCGGCCCGTAGAGAACGCGCGTCTCCGCCGCCGGGAAAAGCGCGCGCATGTCCTCCAGCAGGCCGGGCGGCACCGAGTCTCCACCCACCAGCAGAAGCCGCAGCGAGGGAAGCGTCCCCCCGCCGCGCACCACCTCCACGACCTGCCGCATCAGCGCGGGGACGGCGTGCAGCACGCTTACGTCCCCCGCGGCCTCCACCAGCGTCTCCGGGTCGCGCACCACCTCGCGCGCAACCACGCGCGTCGCGCCGCCCCCCAGCAGGGGTGCCAGCATCTCCAGCAGCGAGATGTCGAACGCGACCGAGGCGAGCGCCGGCACCACGTCGTCCGCGCCCAGGCCCAGGGCCTCCAGCGCCCCGCTCAGCGTGTGCGTGAGCTGGCCGTGCGCGACCATCACGGCCTTGGGCGTGCCCGTCGAGCCCGAGGTGTAGATGAGGTAGGCGAGGTCGTTCCCACCCGGCTCGCTCGCCAGGTCGTGCTCCGCCTGCCCCGCGAGGGGCGAAGGGGCGGGGGGCAGGGACGGCCCGTCCATCAGCACGACTTCCGCCTCGCACTTCGGCAGCACGCCGGCGACGCCGGACTCCGTCAGCACGTGCGAAGCACCGGAGTCGCGCAGCAGGAAGGACAGGCGCTCGGCCGGGTAGCCCGGGTCGAGCGGGAGATAGACGCCTCCCGCCTTCCAGACCGCCAGCGGCGCGACAACCGAGCCCGTGCCACGCGCCAGGCACACGGCGACCGTGGTCCCCGCCCCGACGCCGCGGCTCCGAAGCTCCAGCGCGAGACGGCCGGCGTACGCGTTCAGCTCGGCGTAGGAGAGCGACTCGCCCTGGAACAGGACCGCCGTCGCGCCCGGCGTGCGGGCGGCCTGCGCCGCGAAGAGGCGGTGCACCGGGGCGTCACCCGTGCCGTCGCGGGCGGGACCGCTCCCGTACGCCAGGAGCGTCCGCGCCTCCTCCGGGGGCAGGATCGCCAGGCGCGACAGGCGCTCCTCCGGCGAGGCGGCGGCCGCGGCGAGCACGGTCCGGTACTGCGCCGCGAAGCGCTCCATGGTGGCGGCGTCGAACAGGTCGGTCCGGAAGCGCAGGCTCCCGACCAGCTCCTCGCCCACCTCCCCCAGGTCCAGCTCCAGGTCGAAGCGCACCGTCCGGATCTCGCCCCCGAACGGCTCCCGCCGAAGCCCGGCGATGGCGCCGTCCTCGCTGGCCGCGTTCTGGAGCGCGAACATCACCTGGAAAAGCGGCGTGTGCGACAGGCCTCGATCCGGAGCGACCTCCTCCACCAGCCGCTCGAACGGCAGGTCCTGGTGGGCGTATGCCCCCAGCGCCGTCTCCCGCACGCGGCCCACGAGCTTCTGGAACGACGGGTCTCCGGAAAGATCGACGCGCAGCGCGAGCGTGTTGACGAAAAAGCCGATCAGCCCCTCCGTCCCCATCTGCGTGCGTCCCGCGATCGGTGACCCGACGACCAGGTCCTCCTGTCCCGACCAGCGCGAGAGCAGCAGGTCCAGGGCGGCGTGCGTCACCATGTAGAGCGTAGCCCCCTCCCGCCGGGCGAGAGAGCGGAGCCCGCGTGTGGTCTCCGCGGGAAGGTGGAACATGAGTGAAGCGCCGCGCGAGCTCGCCACCGCGGGGCGCGGCCGGTCGGTCGGCAGCTCCAGTGCGGGGGGGGCGCCGCCCAGCCGCTCCCGCCACCAGTCGATCTGTCGGCGGAGCACCTCGCCCCGCAGCCAGCCGCGCTGCCACACGGCGAAGTCCGCGTACTGCACCGCCAGCGGCGGCAGCGGCGATGCCGGCCGCGCCGCATCGGACGGGAGCGAGAGCGATTCGTAGAGGGTGAGCAGCTCGCGGAAGAGCACGCCCATGCTCCACCCGTCGCTGACGATGTGGTGCATGTCCAGCAGCAGCACGTCCTCCGCCCCCAGCCGCAGCAGCGCGGCGCGAAAGAGCGGCCCCGACGCCAGGTCGAACGGGGTGGACTCCGCCTCGCGCGCGCGGCGCCGCACCTCCGCCTCCCGCGCATCGTCCCC
>DASQBH010001163.1:0-2343 GCA_035635315.1 Longimicrobium sp. | reverse complement strand
CCGGGTGGCCCTGGTCAACGCCGCGGCGGTGGAGCAGTACTTCAAGGGCACCAACCCGATCGGGCAGCAGATCGGCTTCTGGAGCATCAACTGGCAGATCGTGGGGGTGATGGGCGACGAGCGCTTCCGCGGCCTGGACCGGGACAGCGAGCCCGCCGTGTACGTGCCGCTGGCGCAGGCCCCGCTGCAGTCCGCCGCGCTCATCGTCCGCGCGCGCGGCGAGCCGGAGTCGGTCATCGCCGGGGTCCGCGGCGTGGTGCGCTCGATCGATCCGCAGATCGCGCTGTTCGGCGTGGAGCCGCTGGAGCAGACGGTGCGGGCGAAGACGGCCGACTCGCGCTTCATCACGGTGCTGCTCATCCTGTTCGGCGGCCTCGCCATCCTGCTGGCGCTGGTGGGGCTCAACGGGGTGCTGGGGTACGCCGTGGCCCAGCGCGCGCCGGAGCTGGGCATCCGCATGGCGGTGGGCGCCACGGGCGGCGACGTGCTGCGGATGGTGGTGGGCGAGGGCGTTCGCCTGGCGGCACTGGGTGTCGCGCTGGGCTCGCTGGCCGCGCTGTTCGGCGCGCGCCTGCTGTCCAGCCTTCTCTACGGCGTCCCGAGCACGGACATCGTCACCTACATCGTGGTGACGGTCGGCGCGCTGGGTGCCGCGGCCCTGGCCAGCTGGCTTCCCGCCCGTAAGGCGACCACGATCGAGCCGCAGCAGGTGCTGCGGACCGGCTGAGGTCGCGCGGCCGGCCCACGGCCTGGTGAAACGATCCCCGTGCCTCGCTTCGGCAAGGCACGGGGATCGTGTTTTCGCCGCAAGCCGCTCATCAACATGCCGAATCCGGGACGGATACCGGATCCGCAAAAAACAAACGGCGAAAGGTACAGAGGAACAGACAACAACCGGAGGAACAGAGGAAAACAGGTTCGTCTCTGTTCCTCTGGCTGTTGTCTGTTCCTCTGTACCCCCAACCGTTTTTTCCAGGATCCGGGATCACGCAGAAGAAGTGGGGAGGGGGATGTTGCCTGGCGCCCTCCTCCCGGTTCTCTTGTTGGCCCGGCGGATGAGGATCGGATGCCGGGGCAACCCTTGAGGAGAGATGGGAATGGCCGACAGCGTGAGTGTCGAGGTGTATGGCCTGCCGTACTGCACGACCTGCCAGAAGGCGGTGCAGTACCTGGAGGATCAGAAGGGCGTGACGGTCCGCTCTTTCCGCAACCTCAAGGAAGAGCCGCTCTCGGTGGATGAGGTGCGCGGCCTGGCGGCGAAGGTGGGCGGTGTGGAGAAGCTGTTCTCGAAGCGCGCCATGAAGTACCGCCAGATGGGCCTGCACGAGCGCGAGGTGCCGGAGGACGAGATGGTGCAGCTGATGTCGGAGGAGTACACCTTCGTCACCCGCCCCGTCATCGTCCGCGGCGACCGCGCGACGGCCGGCTTCTCGGCCAAGCGGGTGGACGAACTGGTGGGGTGACGGACGACAGCTACAGGTCGACGACCATCCCCGCCTGGTCCTCGTCGGGTAAGAGCGGCTCGTAGCGGCCGCGGAAGAGGCCTTGATTGCCCCACACTTGGTTCTGGTCGGAGCGGTAGTTAAAGAACAGCCGCGGGGGGCCCCGCCTGCGCCCGTGCACCACCACGCGTGCGACCGACTCGTGGTGCGGATGGTCGTACACGCTGCCGTCGCTGGAGAACAGGTATCGCGCACAGGCCAGGGCGGAGACCAGTTCCGCGCTCGTGTTCTTCTGCCCGCCGTGGTGCGCGAGCTTCAGCGCGTCGAGTTCCAACTGCGTCTCTCCCTCCTCTGCCGCAAGGCGCTCCACCGCCGCCTGGATATCGGGAGCGAAGGCGTCGCCTGCAAACAGGCAGCGCTTTCCTCGAAATTCCGCGGCGAAGGCGATGCTGCTTCCGTTCGGTACCGAGTCGTCCGGCTTGAACGGCGAGCGCGCCAAGCGCTCCAGATCGGGAAGCGGGCCAAGGACCTCCAGCCGGTCGGTGCGTTCGTCGGGATGGCCCGGCTGGTCGCGTACCTTCTCTGCCTGTATCTCCTTCTCCCACCGGCGCCGCAGCCGCCGCAGCCGCTGCACCGTCGGCGACAACAGGGTCAGGCGCATCCCGCCGGGGAGGGTCCATCGCGGAAGCGGACCTTCGTCCTCCACCCGCACCGCCTTTCCCCCAAACGCCCGGTTCCAGGGGAGTTCGCGCGCTATGAGGAGCTTTGTCAGGACCTCGGCTTGCCGGACGCTCAGCACCTCCGGCTCTTCGGGGTCTTCCGAGGGGAGGTGCCGCCACCCGTTGAACCAAACATCGCCGAAGCATAGCCCCTCAGGCGGGTTCTCTAGCAGCGAAATGAT
>DASQBH010001162.1:0-2625 GCA_035635315.1 Longimicrobium sp. | reverse complement strand
AGGTGGTGCCGCACGTCGTCGTCCAGCGACAGCCTGCCGTCGCGCGCCAGCAGCATCACCGCCGCCGCCGTGAACTGCTTGGAAACGGACGCCACGTGGAAAACAGACGAGGGGGTGATGGGAGTCTCCGTCTCCAGGTTGGCAAGCCCGTAGCCGTTCTGAAAGACGACGGCGCCGTCGCGGCTGACGCCCAAGGCGCATCCCGGCCCGTCGGCGGCGCTCCACGCCGCAAAGACGCGGTTCAGCGCCACGCGCGTGCTGTCGGGTACGGGCTGCTGTGCGGCGGCCGGCCAGGCGCCAATGCAGAGCGTGGCGCAAGCCAGGATCGGGAGACGGTACATGGTGCGTGGTGCCGGTTGGAGGGTGAGGTGGAAGGGTTATGGGCGCGCGGTGTCAGGGTTCCCCTGGTCCAGGTTCTCCTGGATGAACTCGGGGCTCAGGTGCACGTCCATCTGCACCAGGGGAGAATCTCCGATGCAGCGAAAGCTGTGCACCTCGCCGGCCTTGATCACCAGGATGTCACCCGCGCCCGCCTCGAACGTCTCCCCCTCGACCGTATACAGTCCGCGCCCCGCCTGGATGAACTGCACCTCATCGTACGGGTGGCGGTGTGGCCCAGGCCCGCTCCCCGGCTGTCCATTGAACAGGAAGACGGAGATACCGGTGTCCCCCTGATCCGCGCCGACGAAGCGGTGCGAGCTGCCGCGGTGGGGCAGATCCTCCTGGCGAATGCGGTGCATCGGAGCGCGGCTGGCGGTTCGAGGTTCGTGACAAGCTGGGCGGTACTCCGGAATGGCTACGCCTGGCCGGAGAGGCGCACGGGCTTCGGCGCGCGGCGCCACCACCTTCTACCGGGGACCAGGCGCTCATGCTCCTGGCCATCGATCGTCAGGGAATCAGCGCCTCCATGACCGACAACGTAACCATAGCGGCACGTTCGACAGGCACTGTGGTCAGGAGGGATCATTATGCCGGAAACCACCTCAATGGGATTGCTGAAAGCCATCGGCCTGCTGATTCGGGCCGGGATCATGGCGACCATCGGCTTGCTCAAGGTTGGCGCGCTGAAACTGGCGCTTCCCCTGTTGCGCGCGGCGGCAAAAATCGAAGGTGTAGCAAAGCGGGCACAGGCAGCGGCAGCCGATTGCGAGAAGCAACTCGAGACGGAGCGTTCGCGGCTGGATTGATCCGGTACGCGACGAACCGGGGTTTCGAGCGACGGTCCTACGCCCCCTCCCGCTCCGCCAAATCCCCCCACTTGAGCTTGCGGCGGAGGGTCTGGAAGAAGGTCTGGCCGGCGAAGCGCACCAGGCGCACGGGCTCGGGGGCGCGGCGGGCGACGACCTTCTGGCCGGGGACCAGGCGCTCGTGCTCCTGGCCGTCGATGGTCAGGATCAGCTCTTCCGTGGGTGACAGCACCTCGATGGTGATCGTCTCGTCCGCGGGAAGGATGAGGGGGCGCACGCCCAGCGTGTGGGGGCAGATGGGGGTCGCGATGATGCAGTCCACCGAGGGCGAGACGATGGGGCCGCCGGCGGAGAGGGAGTACGCCGTGGAGCCCGTGGGCGTGGCGAGGATGATGCCGTCCGCGCTGTAGCTGCCGACGGTGTCGCGCCAGGCGCTCACGCTCAGCCGGATCACGCGCGCGGCACCGCCCTTGTGCAGAACCGCGTCGTTCAGCGCCAGGTGCACCTTGCCCGCGGCCCCGTCGCCGTCCTCCGCGTGGACGGCAAGGGCCATCCGCTCGTCCAGCTCGTAGTCCCCCGCGCGCCACCGCTCCAGCGCGGACTCGATCTCCTCGCGCGGCGCGGAAGTCAGGAACCCCAGGTGCCCCAGGTTGATCCCCAGCACCGGCACCCCGTCCGCAGCCACCAGCCGCGCCCCGCGCAGCAGCGTGCCGTCCCCGCCCAGCGTGATGACCAGGTCGAGCTCCGCGCAGACTTCCGGCGTGAGCAGCTCGCCGTCGTCCACGTACTGCTGAAGGCCCTCCTCGAAGTACAGCGAGACCCCCGCCCGCCCGGCGAACGCCTGCAGGCGGGCGAGGGTCTCTCGCAGCAGCTCGTAGTTGGAGTGGCCGACGACGCCCACGCGGCGGGGCTGCATCGTCATGCCGTCTCGGCCAGCTTTCGCAGCGGCTTGCCCAGCAGCTCGCGGGCGCGCGCGGCGATCCCCTCGGGCGTAAGCCCCAGCTCCGCCAGCAGCTCCGCCCGCTCGCCGTGCTCCACGAAGGCGTCGGGAAGGCCCATCGTCGCGCCGCGCACGCCGGGCCAGCGGTCCGCCACGTAGCGGCGGACGAACGCGCCGAAGCCGTTCACCTCCGTCCCCTCCTCCACCGTCAGCACGTAGCCGTGGCCGGGGAACAGCCGCTCCAGCATGCGCTCGTCCAGCGGCTTGATGAAGCGGCAGTCCACCACCGTCGCCGACACGCCCTCGCGCTGCAGCGCCTCGGCCGCGGCGACCGCGGGGAGCACCATCGTCCCCGTGGCCAGGATGGCGAGGTCCTTCCCCTGCCGCAGCGTCTCCCAGGTGCCGATCGGGATCGCCTCGATCTCCGCCACCGGCTTCGGCAGGGCGGGCACGCCGTCGCGGGGGATGCGGATGCAGAAGGGGCCGCCCGTGTGCGCC
>DASQBH010001161.1:0-2020 GCA_035635315.1 Longimicrobium sp. | reverse complement strand
GCCAGCACGTAGCCGCGCCCGTGCGCTTCGATCAGGCGCCGCGTCTGGTGATCGGCGCCATACACGCAGTCGCCGACCACCCACCGGCATGGCACGCCGGCCGCGAACGCCCGCTTCAACATCGTCTGTCCGAGCTTCGGCTTAGTGGTGAAGCTCACACTCTCCGGCACGCCGGCACCCGCGCGGCGGGCGGCATCACTGGCCCAGGTCTCGGGCAGGTACAGCGCCCGGTCGATCAGCGCATGGCCATGTCGGCTGGCATAGGCGAGAAACACCCCGATCTGAGAATTCTCGATGCGCCCGGCGGTGCCGGAGTACTGGCGTTTGACGCCCGCCGACTTGTCGCCCTTCTTGAGAAAGCCGGTCTCATCGAGCACCAGCACGGCGTCAGGATCGCCGAGATGCTCGACCACATAGGCGCGCAGATCATCGCGCACGGCATCGGCATCCCAGTGCATGCGGGACAGGAAATCCTGCACGCCATCCGGTGTCATGTCGCCGGCGGCTTCGGCCAGATGCCAGCCGTTCTTGCGCTCGAGCGGCGAGAGCAGGCCCTGCAAATAGGCCCGGGCGCGGCGGCGTGGCTCGATGCGGCTGAACCGGGGACCAATCCGGGCGACGAGATCATCTAACTGATCGGCCCAGCGGTGGGCCTCGCTTGCATGCGTCATGGCGCGACACCTCCGTGTCTAAGACAACGCGCAAACCCGGCTGTAGTACTAAAGCGGATTCCGGATCAGTGTAGAGCATAGCCGGCGTGCCTGATCCAGCCTTTGGCATCCTTTGCGGTGATCGTTTCGAGAGCTGGTTTGAGCTCTGCCTCCAGAGCTTCAAGAGTGCGCGCGGCTTTGGCCTTGAGCCGCTCTTTCATCTTGGCCCAGGCGGGCTCGATCGGGTTGAACTCAGGCGAATAGCGCGGAAGATACAGCAGTCCAATCCCAGCCCGATCGAGCAGTTCCCGCACTTCCGTGGCCCGATGCGGGCGCAGGTTGTCCATCACCAGGATCGCATCCGGCTTCACCTGCCGGAGTTTGGGCACCAGCACCTGCTCGAGATAAGCCAGCAGCACAGAAGTCGAGGTGGATGCCTCGATGCTCATGGTGGCAACCAGCCCGTCACACGCGAGTGCTCCTAACACCGTCAGCCGCTGCCAGGAACCGAGCGGGATAGAACCATAGGCGCGTTGCCCCCGTGGGGCTCGCGCATGAGTACGAGCCATCTTGGTGGTCACCCCGCTTTCATCCAGAAAGACCAGGCGTTCCACGGGAAGCTGGCTCATCTGCTGGCGGTAAGCCTCGCGCTCGGCGGCGATCTCGGGCCGCTCCTGCTCGGCCGCCCGGAGTGTCTTTTTTTCACCGTCAGCTTGAGACGCTGGAGCGTCCGGCACATCACCGGACGGCTGACCCGCTTAGCGGTGAGCGCAAACAGGCGCTCCGCATACTGATCCAGGTAGGCATCGTTAGTCTTGGCCACGAGCCCCTGCAGCAGCGCCAGATCATGAGATTCCAACCGAGCGGCCGGCCCGCCGCGGTGCGGCTTGGGGCTGCGCCGGCCTTCCTGGCGGGCTTGGCGGAGCCAATTGCAGACAGTGGCGGGGCACACGCGAAAGCGGCGGGCAATGGCGACCTGGCTCCCCTCTCCTTGCTCGTAGGCAACCAGAACGCGCTCACGCAGATCAGTGGAATAGGGCTGGGGCATGGCTCCTCTCCCGTGCCATATGCCGATCAACGCACAGACCGCTGCTTTCGATTCACATCAGCTCGAAATCCGCTTTAGAGAATGAACCGGCTCAGGTCGGTGTTCTTCGCCAGGCTCTCCACCTCGCCGCGCACGTAGGCTGCGTCGATGGTCACCGTTTCGCCGGAGCGGTCGGGTGCGGTGAAGGAGACGTTGTCGAGCACGCGTTCGAGCACCGTCTGCAGGCGACGGGCGCCGATGTTCTCGACCGAGTTGTTCACGTCGACAGCCACCTGCGCGAGCGCATCGATGGAATCGTCCGTGAAGACCAGGCTCACCCCTT
>DASQBH010001160.1:0-5693 GCA_035635315.1 Longimicrobium sp. | reverse complement strand
ACGATTGATCTCGACTGGCAGATTCTCCTTATGGAAGCAGTGCGCAAAATTGACGAAAGCCGCGGCACCCAAACAACCGCCACCGCCCAACCTGTCGCGAGCAGCCAGCGAAAAGTGTTGGTGATCGACGACAGCCTGATGCTGCTCAGCTTTGTGAAGGAAATTTTGTCCGAAGCGAACTACCAGGTGAGCACTGCGCCGACCGCGGAGGAAGGGGACGGCCACGAACTCCGCGCCGGCCGCGCCGCCGTCCAGGCACACCGTGGCCGCCTCGATGCCGCCCAGCGTCACGCTGCCGCCCACGGGGAGCGAGCGCACCGCGCCCGGCGCCGAGCAGGCGGCGGGCGCGGCCGACACCCGCACCCGCACGCTGCCGACGACGTCGTCCAGCTGCGCGCGGATGGTCGCCTCGCCCGGCGCCACGCCGGTCACCACGCCGGTGGTGCTCACCGTGGCCACCGCCGTGTTGTCGGTGGACCAGGTGATCTCGGCCAGGTTGCCGGGCACCTCGCCGTCCTCGTCGCGGGCGACCACCTCCAGGGTGAGCGTCTCGCCCACGGCGAGCGTGCGCTCCTCCGGCATCAGCTGCACCGAGACGACGGGGGCGGGCGTGTTGGGGTTTTCGCAGGCGGCGGAGAGCACCGCCAGGGCCGCCGCGGACACCAGGAGAAGTCGCTTCATGGCAAGGTAGGAAGAATCCGTGAAAGGCGGCCGCGCGGGGGCACGGCCGTGGTAGAACGCATGGGACGCGCGGGATTGGACACGCCCCGCCCGCACCGCTAGGGAACGATCACCCCGTACGTCTGCACCTGCACCTGCGTGGGGCCCTGCACCCACACCTTCTGCCCCGCCCGCAGCCGGTCCGCGCCGCCGCCCAGCCGCACCGCCGAGCCGTCCCGCAGCCGCAGCTGCAGGCCGCCGCCCTGCGCCGCCTCCACCGTCCCCTCCAGCACGGGGCGGCCGTCCACGGAGCGGATGTGGTAGCCGCTCGCCCGGAACGCACCGCCCTCCATCCGCCCCTCCACCTCCACCTCCGCCCCGGCCAGCGCCCGCAGCTCGGCGAGCACCGGCCCCGTCACGTACACGCTGCGTCCGTCCGCGGTCTGCAGCGCCAGCCGCACGTTCACCGGCGCCGAGCCCAGCACCGCCACGCGTCCGGCCAGCCGCTCCGGTCCGCCGCGCGCCGCCGCGGGCGGGGTGCAGGCGGCCAGCGCCCCCACCGCCAGCGCCAGCGCCGCGCGGATCACTTCGTCCTCACCACCGTCACGGTCACGGTGCCGGGCAGCACCGCGCCGCCCGCGGAGAGCTGGACGGAGCCGCGCCGGCCGGAGGCCACGCCGGCGCGCAGGAACGCCGCGCCCCCCGCCGTCAGGTTCACGTCCACCGGGATCCCGCTGGTCATGGGCCGCACCCGCAGGGGAAATCCGCCGCTCACGTTCTGGTAGATGGAGCGGTGGTTCCAGCTGGGCTGGGTAAAGATGGCCGGGATCCCCGGCACCGCGTCGTCCGTGTACAGCGACACGGCGAAGTCGCGGGCCAGGAGGACCGGGTTCTGCCCCAGCACCTCCTGCAGGTTGGCCAGCCCGGTCTCCTCGTTGTTCACCAGCGCCCTCCACAGCGCCGCGTCGTCGCCCGCGCGCTGGTCGGCCACGTAGCGCAGAAAGGCCCAGGCGGCGCCGCGCACGGCCAGGTCGTCGGAGTCACGGTACGGCGAGTTGGCCTCGGGGCTGCGCAGGTACTCGCCGTAGCGCGACTCGTTCTGCTGGCCGAACTGCAGGAACGCCTCGCGGGTGGCCGTGCCCGTGGCCAGGATGGAGTTGCCCAGGTTCTGCCGCGGCGCGCGCTGGGCGCGGTGGTAGAACAGCAGCTCCTCGGCGATGTGGCTGAGCCCCTCGTTCAGGTACACTTCCTCGTCGAAGTTGTCCGTACCCAGCACGAACAGGCGGCGCGAGGCGTTGATCAGGTGCTGGAACTCGTGCCCCACCGTGGCGATGGTGCTCTCCAGCACGTCCTCGACCGAGCGCACGTTGCCGTTCACCACGCCGGTGGGGTCCGCCGCCAGCATGTAGAACATCTCGGCGTCGTTGCTGGAGGGGCAGAAGAACGGGGCGCTGGTCGACTCCGTGCGCGGAAACAGGTCGCGGACGTAGAAGAAGCCGCCCACCACGAAGTCCGAGTTGGCGGGGGTGAGCTCGTTCACGGCGCGCGTGTAGAAGATGATGGAGCGCCCGTTCTCGTCCACGTCCGCCGGCTCGCCAAAGGTGGCCACGTTGATGGGGTACACCAGCGAGTCGAAGGTGGCCGCCACGTGCTGGTAGTCCGCCGTCGTAAGCCCGTTGGCGGGGTTGTCGACGTCGGCCACCACCACGGCGCGCTCGCTCACCGCCACCACCCGCCCGGTGCGGTTGTCCGGCTGGTCGCAGGGCGACTCGGTGCTGGTGTTGAGCGTGAGCGTCTGCCCCACCGTGGGCGCCGTCTGGTTCAGCTGCAGCCGCGCCCCGCCGTGGCTCCGCCGGTACGCGGCGCGCGCCGAGGCCGCCATGGGGCGCAGGCGCGCATACGACGCCGCGTTCAGCCGCGCGTGAAAGCCGCCGTCCTCACCGGGCGCGGCGTTCGCGGACGCCAGGCCGCCCAGGATGGAAGCCGGCGCCAGCGACGGGTTGGGCGGGCCGGTCACGGCCGTCAGCCCCACCCCGGTTGCCCGCACGCCCAGAATGGCGTTGGAGGTGCCCGATCCATGGAACGGCACCACGGTGAACTCGGCCCCGGACGCACCGCCTTCCAGGCACAGCAGGCTGGCCGCCGCGCCCGAGCGCTGCACCGTCTGCCCCACCGCCAGGCTGATCCCGGCGCCGGGCGCGTCGCACTCCGCCGCGGTGCCCAGCACGGTGACGATCGCCGTGTCGGCGAATCCCTGGGCACTGGCCACGATGCGGGCGGTACCGGTGCGAACGCCCGTCACCAGCCCCGTCTGGGTCACCGTGGCCACGTCCTGCTCCAGCGAGTTCCACTGGACTTCCACGTCGGAGACCAGCTGGGCCTCTTCGTCGCGCGCGTGGGCGGAAAGCTGCACGGTCTCGCCGGCGCTGATGGTGCGCTCGGCGGGGGTCACCACCACGCTGGCCACCCGCGGGCCGGAGGCCGAGGGGCTGTCGCACGCCCCCGCCGCCATGGCGAGCAGGAGGTACGCGGGAAGGAGGCGCTTCATGGGCGTGCGGCTCTGTGGAGGGTGTGCGCCGGCCGGCGCGGCCACAGACGGTCGCGCGCACGTGCGGGGGCCTGCGGCCACCGGCACGCGCGCGCACTCGTCAATTCTACGGACGAACGTTCGAAAAGGAAAGCCGCGCGCCGTGCCCCGGAAGGGGCGCGTGAAGCCGCAACTCCTTGTCTCGTATTCACTTATACTCTCCAGAACAACAGGTGTTCCGGGACTGGCCCCCGCCGATGCGGAGGGAACCAGCGACACCGCGCGTCGTTTGCGGCAGGTGGACCGTATCATGTTTCATACCTTCCACAAGCGGACACCGTCCACCTCGCCGCCGCGTCCGTTCCCATGGATCGGGGATAGCTGACGCTGCAACCGTGCCAGATCCCCGGCGACCCCGTTTCTGCCGCCGCTCAGTCCGCAACCGGCGGCAGTACGCCACATGATTCGCGCGGGCGAGGCGGAATGGATCTGTGCGGCGATGCGGGCGCGCGCCTGTCCCGATTCGCTACGAAGCCTCTCCCCGTGTCCCGGAGAGAGGCTTCGGTGGATGGAGGGCCGCGCCCTCACGATCCGTCCGCCGCGCCACCGGGTGTCCTCTCGCTGCTCCTTGCTTTGAGGACACCCGGCGCCGCCCGCACCCCTACGCCGGCGTCATCCGGCGCGGGCGAGGTTGGTGGACGGAGCGGCTCCGGCCGCGGCGGGCGGGCGCCGTCGGATGCGCATCCGCACGCCGTGCTTCGGGCGCAGGGTGAAGGTGGCGTCGGGGACGATGTCCTGCCCCGGCACCAGCTCCGGCTCGAAGCGCTGCGCCAGGGTGGCCAGCGCCACCTGCGCCTCCATGAGCGCAAAGCTGTTGCCGATGCACATCCGCGCCCCCGCGCCGAACGGGTAGTAGGCGAACGGCTGGATCGCCTCGCGCGCGGGGCCGACGAAGCGCTCGGGGACGAAGTCGTCCGGGCGCTCCCACAGGTCCGGGCGCCGGTGCGTGACCCACTGGCACACCATCACGATGTTGCGCGCGGGGATGCGGTATCCGCCGATCTCGTCCTCCTCCACCGACTCGCGCGGCTGTCCCCACGCGGGAGGATACAGCCGCAGCGTCTCGTCGAAAACCGCGCGCGTGTACGGCAGCCGTGGCAGGTCCTCCACCCCGGGCGTCCGGCCGGCCAGGACGGAATCCAGCTCCTCGCGCAGCTTGATCGCGGCGTCCGGATTCCTCGCCAGCAGGTACCACATCCAGCTCATGGACGCCGCCGCCGTCTCGTGCCCGGCAATCATCAGCGTCAGCGCCTCGTAGCGCACCTGCCGGTCGTCCATGCGCGCGCCGGTCTCGGCGTCCTGCGCGTCCAGCAGCATCTGCAGCAGGTCCGGGCGCTGCTCGCCGCTGCGGCGGCGCTCGGCGATCATCGCGTCCACCGTGCGGTGCACCACGTCGCGCGCGGCGCCAAAGCGGCGGTTTTCGGCCGTGGGAAGCCAGGCGGGCGGGGCCAGCGGCATCGTCATCCGCTTGCTCACCGTGGCGAACGAAGTGCGGATGGCCTGCCCCAGCGCGTCGGCGTCGCCGCTCAGGTCGTGCGAGAACAGCGTGGTGCCCACGATGCGCAACGTAAGCCGCAGCATCTCCTCGCCGACGTCGACCTCGGCGCCCTCGGCCGCCAGCCGCTCCCAGCGCTCCGCCGCCACCTCCGCGCCCTCCGCCATCTGCGTGACGAGCCCGGCCAGGCGCTGGCGATGGAAGGCGGGCTGCATGAGGCGCCGGTTCTGCAGCCAGGTGTCGCCCTCCGCGGCCAGGATGCCGTTGCCGGCCAGCATGCGCACCGGCGCGTTGAAGCGGTCCGGTTTGCGGTAGTTGCGGCCGCGCGTCTTGAGCACGTGCTCCACGCCCGACGGGTGCGTGATCAGGTACCAGTTGATGCCGGGGATGCCGCGCAGGCGCACCACGTCGCCCAGGGTGCGCTGGGCGCGGGTGTACAGCGCCAGCGGGTCCGCGACCGCCTCCGGCCCGGACCCGAACAGAAGGCCGCCGGGCATGCGGGGCGGCAGGGAAAGATCGTTCATGGGAGCTTCGTCCCTCGCGTCACACGTGATCGTGGATAGAACACGGTCCAGCGCTCCACAAGCAACCGTCCGCGACCGCGCCGCACAAGGGGATTCCCCCCACCCGCCGTCCGGCATCTGCCCACGCCCTCCCTCGCCGTCGCGCGCTGGCGGCTGCATGTTGGATGAGGATTGCAACCGGAGCAGCCCCGCCGGCTTCCAATCCGCGCGGATGGGGCCCCTCCCCCGGCCCCTCCCCGC
This sequence comes from Longimicrobium sp., assembly GCA_035635315.1. GTDB lineage: Bacteria > Gemmatimonadota > Gemmatimonadetes > Longimicrobiales > Longimicrobiaceae > Longimicrobium. The sequence goes on along the minus strand of DASQBH010001160.1, from coordinate 187 downwards.
TCGTTCCTCGCGGAGAGGGGAGAGTTCGATCGCTTCGGCCAGCATCGTGCTGCGTCCGCGGGGGCGCCCCCTCTCCCGGCCTCTCCCCCAAAAACCCCTGGGGGAGAGGAGAATTCGATCCCGCTCCGAACGAGGTGCGTCGCACCTCCCTCCCCCGCGCAGTTTGCGGGGGAGGGCCGGGGAGGGG
>DASQBH010001159.1:0-5643 GCA_035635315.1 Longimicrobium sp. | reverse complement strand
AGCAGTCCCTGGGCATCCGTCGTGCGCGGGCGATGTGTGGATTTGACTTCGATGGGGAGCAGCCTCGCGCCGTCCTCGACCACAAAGTCAACCTCGGCTCCGGAGCGCGTGCGCCAGTACAGGATCTGGGGTGGGTCCACCTGCGCATCACGCCAGGCAACCAGGTCGTTGAGCACGAGGTTCTCCAGGTGCGCGCCCTGGGGTTCCAGCTCGCCAGCCAGAAACATGGCGAGTCCGGTGTCGCTCCAATACACCTTGGGAGACTTGACGAGGCGTGAGGTGCGGTTGACCGCGTACGGCTCCAGCGAGATCAGCTGGTACGAGGTCTCCAGCAGGTTGAGGTACCGGTGTGCGGTCGGCTGGGTAAGTCCGGCATCGCGCGCCATCTCGCTCTTGTTCATCACGTTCCCCAGCCGCAGGCAGGCAATGCGCATCAGCCGGCGAAAGTCGACCACCTCCGCGATCGCGGACAGGTCCTGAAGGTCACGCTCGAGGTACGTCTGCACGTACCCGGAAAACCAGATCCTGCGGTCGTGCTGGTTGTCCAGCTCCAGCGCGGGGGTCGGATGGCTCCCACGGCGCGCGAGCTCTTTCCACTCGACCGGCTCCTCGTCCGCCGACCCGACCAGGTCATACCAGTCGGCGACTGGCGTGGCCAGCAGCTCACCCCACAACCCTGCCCGCCCCTCACCGCGCTGCTCGCGACGCGTCATCGGCCACACGGGCACGTAGGTGGCGCGCCCCGCCAGGGTGTCGCGAACACGCTTCATCAGCAGCAGGTTGGCGGAGCCGGTCAGCACGAACTGGCCTGGCCGCCGGGGCCGCCGCTCGTCCACGGCGCGCTTGACGGCGAGCACCAGATCCGCCTCGCGCTGCACCTCGTCGATGGTGAGCCGCGGCGCCCGGCGCACGAGGTCCTCCGGAGCCATGCGCGCCTGCTCGCGAACGTCGAGGTCGTCCAGCGTGAGGTAGGGCCGGTCCTCCAGCGAAGGAAGCGACTGCACGAGCGTGCTCTTTCCGGTCTGCCGCGCGCCCATGATGGCAACCACCGGCATCACCCGGAGCGCGCGGGCGACGGCCTGCGCGGCAATCCGCGGAACGGGTGGGGAATCCAGTTCGGGAAGATCGCTCATCCAAACCACGCCGCTGCTTGTGTTTGTAAATCTATTCACGGAGAGAATAAAATTTATTCACGCGGTGAATGCTGCGCAAGAAGCGTGTTTGAACACGATCGCCGCACCCCTGGCGGCGGAGTGCGGCGATACGTCGGAGACGAGAGTGGAGACGGCGTGCGTCAGATGTGGATGGCGCGGCCGCCGGCGGCCAGGGCGGCTTCCTTGACCGCCTCGGGAAGCGTAGGGTGCGCGTGCACCGTCATGGCGATGTCCTCGGCGCTGCTGTGGAACTCCATGGCCAGCGCGGCCTCGGCAATCATGTCGCTGGCACGGGGGCCCAGGATGTGGAGGCCCAGCAGCCGGTCCGTCTTTGCGTCGGCGATCACCTTGACCATGCCGTCGGTCTCGGCCATGGCGCGGGCGCGGCCGTTGGCCTGGAAGGGGAACTTGCCCACGCGGTACTCGCACCCGGCGGCCTTTGCCTCTTCCTCCGTCATCCCCACGGACGCGATCTCGGGCCAGGTGTAGACCACGTTGGCCACGGCGTCGTAGTTGACGTGCCCGTGCTTTCCGGCGGCGAACTCCACCGCGGCCACGCCCTCCTCCTCGGCCTTGTGCGCCAGCATCCGCCCGCCGATGGCATCGCCGATGGCATAGACGCCGCCCACGCCGGTGTGGAAGCGCCCGTCCACCTGGATCACGCCGCGCTCCAGCCGCACGCCGGCCTCTTCGAAGCCCATCCCCTCCGTGTACGCGCGCCGCCCGACGGCCACCAGCACGTAGTCGGCCTCGATCGGCTCCTGCCCATCCACCGAAACGACCACCTTGTCGCCGCGCCGCTCCGCGCCGGTGACGCGGGTGCCGGTGCGCAGGTCGAAGCCCTCCTTGCGGAAGATGCGGTCGGCGGCGCGCACGATCTCGGCATCCATGCCGGGAAGGATGGTCGGCGCCATCTCCAGCACCGTCACCTTTGCCCCCAGACGCAGCCAGACGCTCCCCAGTTCCATCCCGATCACGCCGCCGCCGACCACCACCAGGTGGCCGGGGACTTCGGGGATGGTGAGCGCGCCGGTGCTGTCGATGATGCGCTCGTGGTCGAACTTGAGGAACGGCAGTTCCACCGGCACGGAGCCGGGGGCCAGGACCACGTGCTTCGCCCGCAGCGTTCGGGTGCCGCCCTCGCCCTGCACCTCGATGGTCTCGGGGCTGGTGAGCCGGCCGAAGCCGCGCACCCACTCGATCTTGTTCTTCTTGAACAGAAAGGCGACACCGTCGGTATTGGCCTTTACCACCGCGTCCTTGCGCGCCAGCATCTTGCCGACGTCGATCTTCGGCTCGTCGACGGTAATGCCGTGCAGCGCGGACTTGTGGCGGATCTGGTCGAAGAGCTCGGTGCTGTCCAGCAGCGCCTTGCTGGGGATGCACCCCACGCGCACGCAGGTGCCGCCCAGCGCGCTCTCCTTTTCCACGCAGGCGGTCTTGAAGCCCAGCTGCGCGGCGCGGATGGCGGCCACGTAGCCGCCCGGCCCGCCGCCCAGGACGATGAGGTCGAATGTATCTTCAGCCATCGGAACAGAGTGCGTGAGTGCGTCAGTGCGTGAGTGGTCCCGCCGCACGAGTGTAGCCGCATCGCCTACACCGGTGGAAGCATGGGGTGCGGCGCGGCGCCCGGCAAGGCGGGCCCTCACCCGGCTCGTTCCTCGCCTGCCCTCTCCCACAAACTGCGTGGGAGAGGGGATAAACGTCGCACATGGGTGCGGCGCGGGTCCGTCAGCCCTCGCGAGATGCAGAGATCGTGAAACTGAAGTTTGTCGCGCTTCGGCGGGATCCCGATCAATCCACAAGCTTTCAAAGACTGGCCTCACGCAGAGTTATACCAGATCCGCAAAAAGGTTGGGTTTCATACGGAGCAACGGAGGAACGGAGATCATGCTCCCTCTCCGTTGCTCCGTTGCTCCGTATGCCCATTCTTTTTCAGGATTCGGTATTAGCAGAGTTAGCAGAGTTTTCTCTCGCGCTGAACAAACTCTGCTGACTCTGCGTGAGGATTTCTTTTCGTCCGCGGAAACACGAAGGACCTGCCGCCGCGCGACAGGTCCTTCGTATCATCCACTTCCGGACTCACGCACTTCCGTTCAGCCTTCCAGCAGCATCGCGGTCGGATCCTCGATCATCCGCTTGACGGTGACGAGGAAGCGCACCGCCTCGCTGCCGTCCACGATGCGGTGGTCGTAGGTGAGGGCGACGAACATGATGGGGCGGATCTCGATGGCGCCGTTCACCACCACCGGGCGCTCCACGATGTTGTGCATCCCCAGAATGCCCACCTGCGGCGGGTTGAGGATGGGCGTGGACAGCATGGAGCCGAACACGCCACCGTTGGTGATGGTGAAGGTGCCACCCTGCAGCTCCTCCAGCGTCAGCTTGCCGTCCTTGGCGCGGGTGCCCAGGTCGGCGATGGTCTTTTCCAGCCCGGCAAAGCTCAGCCGGTCCGCGTCGCGCACCACGGGCACCACCAGCCCCTCCTCGGCGCCCACGGCGATGCCGATGTCGTAGTAGTGCTTGAGGACGATCTCGTCGCCCTGGATCTCGGCGTTCAGCCGCGGGAACTGCTTGAGCGCGCCGATCACCGCCTTGGTGAAGAACGACATGAAGCCCAGCTTGATGCCGTTGCGCTTCACGAAGTCGTCCTGCCGCGCCTTGCGCAGGTCCATGATGGCCTTGAGGTCCACCTCGTTGAAGGTGGTAAGGCTGGCCGTGGTCTGCTGCGCCTCCACCAGCCGCCGGGCGATGGTCTGCCGCCGGCGCGACATCCGCTGCCGCTCCTCGCGTCCACCCGCGGCGGGCGCCGGCGTGGGCTTCGCCGCCTGCTGGCTGGGAGCAGGCTGTGCGGGAGCCGCGGGCTGCGCCGGCGCGGAAGGCTGCGCGGGCGCGGCGGCCGCGGGCTGGGCGGCGCGGGCGCGGCCGTCCTCGATCACCTTGAGCACGTCTTCCTTGGTGACGCGCCCGTTGGGGCCGCTGCCGCGGATGGTGGCCACGTCCAACCCGTGCTCCGCCACCAGCGCGCGCACCGCCGGCGACGTCTGCGCGTCCGCCGATCCGCCCGCGGAAGCCTCCGCCGCGGGGGCGGGCGTCGCCACGGCCGGCTGCTCCGCCGGCGCCTGTTCCGCGGCGGGCGCGGCGGCGGCCGGGGCGGCTTCGGCGGGCGCGGCGCCGTCGGCGGACTCCAGCGTGCCGAGCAGCTCGTTCACGCCGACGGTATCGCCCTCGTTCTTCTGGATCTTGCCCAGCGTGCCGGCCGCCTGCGCCGCCACCTCGACGGTGATCTTGTCCGTCTCCAGCTCCACCAGGATCTCGTCCTTGGCGACGGAATCCCCCTCCTTCTTGCTCCACCGGCCCACCGTGGCTTCTACGACGGACTCACCCAGGGGCGGAACGCGGATCTCAACGGGCATTCGTCTGCTCCGGTACGTTCTGTATCGAAAGAAAGAAGGGGACAGGTTACGGAGAACAGGTACAGCCTGCAACGACTCGGGCCGTCATTGCAGGCTATTCCCTATTCCCAGTTCCCTATTCCCTTGCCGTTCGTCACTTGCGCTTGCCGATCAGCGTCTCCCCGCGCGCGGGCGGCGCGGCGGTGGGCGCCTCGCCCAGCGCGGCGAACACGATGCGGTTCTGCTCCTGCTGGTGGCGGTGCTGGTAGCCCTCCGCCGGGCTGGCGCGCTCCGGGCGGCCCACGTAGCGGATCGGCAGGTCCAGCGCGTCCACCAGCCGCGGCGCCACGTACGTCCACGCGCCCATGTTGCGCGGCTCCTCCTGCACCCAGACGATCTCCTGCAGGTTGGGATAGGTGGCCGCCAGCGCGCGGATCTCGTCCACGGGGAAGGGATACAGCTCCTCCACCCGGCCGATGGCCACGCGGTCGATCCCCTCCACCGCCGCGCGCTCCCTGCGCTGGTCGTCGGAGCTGCCCACCAGGTCCACGTACACCTTGCCGGAGCACAGCAGCAGCCGCGTCACGCCGTCCGCCCGCTCCGCCGCGGCGGCGTCGGGGATCACGGGCTGAAAGGTGCCCTGCGCCAGCTGGTCGATGCTGGACGCGGCCAGCGGGTGGCGCAGCAGGCTCTTGGGGCTCATCACCACCAGCGGCCGCGGGTCCGCGTGCAGCATGGCGGCCTGGCGGCGGATGAGGTGGAAGTAGTTGGCCGACGTGGTGCAGTTGGCCACGCGCAGGTTGTTCTCGGCGCAGAGCTGAAGAAAGCGCTCCAGCCGCGCGCTGCTGTGCTCCGGCCCCTGCCCCTCGTAGCCGTGGGGGAGGAGGAGGACGAGCCCCGAGCGCTGCTCCCACTTCTGGTGCGACGCGGCCAGGTACTGGTCGATCATCACCTGCGCGCCGTTCACAAAGTCGCCGAACTGCGCCTCCCACAGCACCAGCGCCTGCGGATCTCCCACCGCGTAGCCGTACTCGAAGCCCACCACCGCCATCTCCGACAGCGGCGAGTTGTGGATCTCGAAGCTGGCCTTTGCC
>DASQBH010001158.1:0-3091 GCA_035635315.1 Longimicrobium sp. | reverse complement strand
GGCGGCCGGCCTGCGCGCCCCCTGCTGGGGCGAGGGGGTGGAGCAGGCGCTGGAAGCCGCGCTGGACGCGGCGAACGGAGAGCCCGCGCGGCTGGCGGTGGCCGCCCGCACCCGTGACGGGCGCGACCTGGCCGTGCAGGTGTCGGCCGCGCGGCTGGCGGACGAGGCGGGCGACCCGCGGGGCACCGTGCTTTTCCTGTCGCCCGCGCACGAAGACGCGCCCGTGCCGGTCTTTGCCCGCCCGGCGTGGAGCGACGCCGAGATGCAGCGGGTGCTGCTGCAGGGCGGCGCCGACCTGGCGGAGCGCATGCGGACGGGGATCGCGGCGGGGCTCTTTCTGGGCCACCTGCACCCCGGCGACCGCCTCCCCAGCATCCGCGAGGTGGCGCGCTTTACGGGCGAGGACCACCGCTGCGTGAGCGCCGCGTACCGCCGCCTTTCCGGCGAGGGGGTGGTGGAGGTGCGCAACCGTCACGGCGTGCTGGTGGGCCCCGGGCCGCAGGCGCCGGAGATGCCGGCGTCGGAGACGGCGGCGTGGCTGGCGGAGGTGATCGGGCAGGCGGCGGCGCTGCAGGTAAAGGTGACGCAGCTTCCGGAGCTGGTGCGCCGCTGGACGGGACAGGCGCCGGTGCGGTGCCTGTGCGTGGACGGCACCGAGGACGGGCTGGCGTCGCTGATGGCCGAGCTGCACACGCAGTGGGGCTTCGAGACGCAGCGCTTTCTGGCCGGCGGCCCCGAGACCTCGCGCCGCGACGCGCTGGTGGCGGCGCTGCGCGAGGCCGACGTGGTGGTGACCACCCCCTTTCACGTGCACCTGGTGGACCCGGCGGCGCACGCCTCCGGCACCCCGGTGGTGGTGCTCGACGCGGATCCCGAGCTGGTGACGGCGGCGGAGGCCCGGCTGCGGACGGGCGCGCTCACCGCGGTGGTGGCGGATGCGCGCTACGGCGAGCGGCTGCGCTGCCTTGCCGGCGGCGAGCGCCTGCGCGTGGTCCTTGCCGACGACGCCGACGCCGTGGCCGCGCTGGACCCCGCCGAGCCGGTGCTGATGACCCGCGCCGCGCAGCAGCGGGTGGGCCGCTCGCTTCGCCTGCTGGCGCCGGTGTCGCCCGCCTTCAGTGCCTCGCGCGCGCGGGAGCTGGCGGCCGTCCTCATTCAGCGCAACCTGCGGGCGCAGCGCGCGCTGGTCTGACGTACGCTTCTTTCTCACGCGGAGGCGCGGAAGAGCTTTCTTCCGCGCCTCCGCGTTTGTGCGTGTGGCTCAACAGATGGCGCCTCACACGGAGTCAACGGAGTCAACGGTTTCTCGTGCATCTCCCGGCTTCCGTGCGATCTCATACCAGACGCATTGATTCACTGTGCACGGGTGAAGCGATGACTTCCTGAGGGAGCGCCGCGACGTACCGTCGTTCACCCCGCACTCCGCGCGCGACCGAAGGACCTCCTTTCCGAATCTCGGGGCCGGCTCCGAAGCATGGAGCCAGCCCCGCGGTCTTGCTGGCAAGGTCCTTCGGTCGCGCACAGGCGATCGAGGTCCAGATGGTTCCGTGCGGCGCTCCCTCAGGAAGTCAGCTTCGGAATGCACACGAGATTCTGAGAATCGGTATCACATGTGGGGAGGAGACGAGAAGAAGAAGAAAGAATCTGTTCCTGTGGATCCTCATCGTTCGTTCCAGCGAGCATTCGGGACCGGCAGGACACAACTCCGTTAACCCCGTTGACTCCGTGTGAGGCCATTCTTTTTAAGAATTCGGCCCCGCGAGACGTGGGGCGGGGCACGCGGGCTGCCGAAAGTGCGCGCATTCTTGCAGCGAGCAGGCGGCATCCCTCCATCATTCGACGAACGGTGCTCCATCGGCCTCCGCCGGCGGAGCATCACACGCAGCACGAAGCCATGCCGGTCCACGCTCCCGCCCCACCCGCCGGTCCCGACGCCGAAGCGGCGCCGCGCAACCGCATCCTTGCCGCGCTGCCGCCCGACGAGTGGGCGCGGCTGCGCGAACACGTGCAGTGGATGCCCATGCCGCTGGCAAAGGTGGTCTTCGAGCCCAACCAGCCCATCGAGCACGTCTACTTCATGGAGGAGGGCGTCGTCTCCATCGTGGGGCTGGTGGAGGACGGGTCCGCGGTAGAGACGGCCACGGTGGGCAACGAGGGGATGGTGGGGGTGCCGGTGTTCCTGGGCGCCATGCAGATGGCCGGGCAGGCGTTCGTGCAGGTGGCGGGGAGCGCGTGGCGCCTTCCCTCCGCCACCCTGCGCGACGAGGTGCGGCGGGGGGGCGCGCTGGCCGCCGCGCTGGGGCGCTACACGCAGGCGCTGTTCACGCTGGTGGCGCAGTCGTCGGCGTGCAACCGCAAGCACGCGGTGGAGCAGCGGTGCGCCCGCTGGCTGCTGATGACGCACGACCGCGTGGGGGGAGACACCTTCGGCCTCACGCAGCTATTCCTGTCGCAGATGCTGGGTGTGCGCCGCGCCACCGTAAGCGAGGCCGCCGGCGCGCTGCAGCAGGCCAGGCTCATCGGGTACTCGCGCGGACGCATCACCGTACTGGACCGCGCGGGGCTGGAGGCGGCGGCGTGCGTGTGCTACGGCGTGATCCGCGCCGAGTTCGCCCGCATGGTCGACGGCACCCCGGCCGCCAGCCCCCTGGACCTTCTCCACGTCTCCGAGAACGGCAGGAGCACCGCCGGCGACGGCGCCCCCTCCACCGGCGCCGCCCGGCTCGGCTGACGCGCCGGACCCCGAAACGAATCGGCCAGACCTGTCATCCTGAGAGGGTGTCAAAAAACCTTCTTTACCCCTGAGAGCAAAGGCAAGTCATCCTGAGGGAGCGCCGCGCGGTAACCTGAACCTGCACAGCCGCTTGTGCGCGACCGAAGGACCTTGCCAGCAGAACCACGGGGCTGGATTCGCGCGCTGGAGCCTGCCCCTCAAGGTCGGAAGAAGGTCCTTCGGTCGCGCGCAAGCGATGGTGAAACTTCAGGTTACGCGCGGCGCTCCCTCAGGATGACTGAACTCTTTCGCAGCGGGCATCCAGGATCATACCAGGCTGTCGAGGATCGTTCTGGAATCCGATAGAAATCCCGCATT
>DASQBH010001157.1:0-5107 GCA_035635315.1 Longimicrobium sp. | reverse complement strand
ACGGACCCGCAGGACCTGAAGTACCACGGCGAGACCACCCACCTGGTGGTGGGCGACCGCACGGTGATCCGCGAGTACGCCACGCTCAACCGCGGCACCTCCGCCCTGGGCTACACGCGGGTGGGGCGCGACTGCATGCTCATGAGCTACGTGCACGTGGCCCACGACTGCCAGCTGGGCGACCACGTGATCCTGAGCAACGCGGTGAACATGGCCGGCCACGTGACCATCGGCGACTGGGCCATCATCGGCGGAATGACGCCGATCCACCAGTTCGTGCGGATCGGCGCGCACTCGTTCATCGGCGGGCAGTCGCGCATCAGCAAGGACATCCCGCCCTTCGTCAAGGCGGCGGGGATCCCCGTCCAGCTCTACGGCCTCAACTCCGTCGGCCTGCAGCGGCGCGGCTTCTCTGAAGAGACGCGGCGCGAGCTCAAGCGGGCGTACCGCCTCTTCTTCGGCTCCACCCACAACACCACGCAGGCGCTGGCGCGGGCGCGCGAGGAGCTGCGCTCGCTGCCGGAGGTGGAGGCGTTCCTGACCTTCTTCGAGACGTCGGAGCGCGGGGTGTCGGTCTGATGAAGGCCGGCGTGCTGGGCGTGGGAAGCCTGGGCTTTCACCACGCGCGCATCCTGCGCGAGGTGCCCGGGGCAGAGATGGCGGGGGTGTACGACGACGACCCGGCGCGGCTGGAGAAGGTGGCGGCGGAGCTGGGCGTGCGCGCCTTTCGCAGCCGCGACGAGCTGCTGGAGTCGGTGGACGCGGCGGTGATCGCCGTCCCGACGACGGTGCACGCGGAGGTGGCGCTGGCGGCGATCGACGCCGGGGTGCACCTGCTGATCGAGAAGCCGATCGCGCACACGCTGGAAGAGGCGGAGGCGATCGTCGACGCGGCGAACGCGCGCGGGCTCGTCGTCGCGACGGGGCACGTGGAGCGCTTCAACGGCGCGCTGCGGGCGTGCGAGCCGTACCTGGACGATCCGCGCTTCATCGAGTCGCACCGCCTGGCGCCCTTCAACCCGCGCGGGACGGACGTGGCGGTGGTGCTGGACCTGATGATCCACGACATCGACCTGGTGCTGTCGCTCGCCGGCCGCGGCGTGGAGGGGGTGGACGCGGTCGGGGTGCCGGTGCTTACGCCGGGGGCGGACATCGCCAACGCGCGCATCAGCTTCGAGGGCGGCGCGGTGGCCAACATCACGGCCAGCCGGGTGAGCTTCGAGCGGATGCGGAAGATCCGCTTCTTTCAGCACTCCGGGTACATGTCGCTCGATCTCGCCGCCGGCACGGGCGAGTTCCTGCGGCTCAAGCCTGGGGCGCGGATGCCGGAGGGCGAAGTCGGCGTCGCGGCGCTGCTGGGGCTGGTGGAGCGGATCGAGCTCAAGGGCGACGGGACGGAGCCGCTGCGCGCGGAGCTGCAGGCGTGGGTCTCCGCGGTACGCGGCGAGGCGCCGCTGGTCGTCAGCGGGGAAGACGGGCGCGACGCGCTGGCGGTGGCGCTGCGCATCATGGAGCGCATCGAGCAGCACGCGGCCGCGGGGCTGGCGGCGCGGGTTTGAGATTGGTGCGCGTCGCCGTCGTGGCGAATGAATTCGCGGCAACAACCACACAAAGTCCGCCTGCGCGGACTCGACGGTCGGGTGCAGCCGGAAGCTTCGTGCGCGTGGCAGATCTCGCTTCGGCGATTGAAATCGCAGCTGGAAGGTCACAAAGTCCGCCTGCGCGGACTGCGAAAAGGGTGGGGGCGGCGTGACGGAGACGGGTTCCGGGGCGCGGCATCCCACCATTTTCATTTCCGCGGGGGAAGAGTCGGGAGACCTGCACGGGGCGGCGCTGGCGCGGGCGCTGCGCGAGCGGTTTCCCGGCGCGCGGCTCATCGGGCTGGGTGGCGGACGGATGCAGGCGGAGGGGGTAAAGCTGCTCGCCGGGCTCAACGAGCTGGCGGTGATGGGCTTCGCGGAGGTCATCCGCCACCTGCCGTTCTTCATCAGGCTCCGCAAGCAGGTGTTCGACACGCTCGCCCAGGAGCGGGTGGACCTGGTGATCCCCATCGACTACCCCGGCTTCAACCTGCGCCTTGCGCGGCACGCCAAGGCGGCGGGGATCCCCGTGCTGTACTACATCGCGCCGCAGGTGTGGGCGTGGCACAAGAGCCGGGTGCGCGACCTGGCCCGCGACGCGGACGAGGTGGCGGTGGTCCTTCCCTTCGAGGAGGACTTTCTGCGGCGGGGCGGGGTGAACGCGCGCTTCGTGGGGCACCCGCTGCTGGACCGCGCGGATCCCGAGCAGCCGCGGGACGCGTGGGCGCGGGCGAACGGGCTGGATCCCGATCGGCCGATCCTGGCGCTGTTCCCCGGCTCGCGTGCGCAGGAGGTGCGGCGGCACCTGGAGCTCTTCCAGGCGGCGGCGGATCTCGTCGTCCAGCGGCGGCCGGACGCGCAGCCGGTGGTCGGCATTCCGCGGGGGATCGACCGAGGGCTGTACGCGGGGGCGCGGTGGCCGCTGGTGGAGAGCGCGAGCGGGCTGCTGCAGTACGCCACCGCCGCCATCGCGAAGAGCGGGACCACGACGCTGGAGGCGGGGCTCGCGCTTACGCCGCTCGTGGTGGTCTACCGGATGAACGCGGCCAGCTATGCGCTGGCGCGGCGGGTGGTGAAGGTGCCGCACATCGCCCTGGCCAACCTGATCGCGGAGGACCGCGTCGCACCGGAGTTCGTGCAGGACGCGGCCACCCCGGAGGCGCTGGCGGATGCGGTGCTGCCGCTGCTGGACACGGGCTCCGAGGAGCGGGCGCGGATGATCGCAGGCTTCGCGAAGGTGCGGGACCGGCTGGGCGGGCCCGGTGCGTCGCGGCGGGTGGCGGAGCTGGCGGGGGAGCTGCTGGGGAGGTCGTCGCGCGGGGGCGCCACGGGCTGAAGCCCGCGGCTATGACTGCCATAAGCCCCGCCCTGGGCTCGCGGAGCTCGCCCGGCGGGGCTTCAACTGCAGAGGGTGTGTACACGGCGTCGCGCGGCACGAGCGGTCCGCGCAGGCGGACATCGCGTTTTCCCAGCCGCGAATTTATTCGCCCGGCGGGCTGGCGGACGGCACGGAATCGGATAGATCTGCAACGTCGCCGGCCGGCATTGTTCCGGGCGGGTGAACCCGCGGCTGGAAAAGCGAAAAGCCCCGCAAACTGCGCGGGGCTCCGTCGCCGACACTCCAGTGTGTCATTCCGAGGGAGCGCCGCGGTGAACCATCCGCCCACTCCAGTCCGTGGCGCGACCGAGGAATCTACTTTCCGAGCCTGGTGGCCCGTCGTGTGGCGCCAAACCCCGCAGCCGCATCGTCTTGCAATCCTGACCTGATGGCCGAGCCCACCACACCCGCAACGTCTGCCGAAGCCGAGCCCGCGGAGCTGCCGTCGGAGATGACGACGCGGCTGCCGTGGCACCAGTCGGCGCTGGCGGCGCTTGGCGGGGCGGGGCTGGACGCCATCATGGGGTCGTGCCGCTACCGCACGGAGGGCGAGGAGAACTTCCGGCGGTTCTGGGACGCGGGAAAGCCCGTCATCTTTACTCTGTGGCACGGGCGGCTGCTGCCGTGCACCTTCCACCACCGCCACCAGGGTGTCGTGACGCTGGTGAGCCTGCACCGCGACGGCGAGTACATCACCCGCGCGGTGCGGCGCTGGGGGTACACGGCGGTGCGCGGCTCCACCAGCCGCGGCGGGCTGGAGGCGCTGCGCGAGCTCATCCGCCACGTAAAGCAGGGCCGCTCCCTCGCCATCACCCCCGACGGACCGCGTGGCCCGCGCGAGAAGATGAAGCCAGGACCCGTGATCATCGCGCAGCGCACGGGCGCACCGATCATCCCGGTGGTGTCGGGTGCGAGCCGCGGGTGGTTCTTTGGCGGATGGGACCGGTTCCTGATCCCGCAGCCGTTCGCGCGCTGCCAGATCGTCTACGGCGAGCCCGTCTTCGTCCCCCGCCAGGCGGACGAGGCGCAGATCCAGGCCGTGATGCAGGACGTGGAGGCGCGGCTGGGCGGGCTGATGCGCCGCGTGGAGGAGCGGTGGTGAGGCGCGTCACGCCATCCAGGGGGAGCGACGGATGGATCCGCGCGAGCGGCGGGCGCCGGGCGAATGAATTCGCGGCTGGGAAAACGCAATGTCCGCCTGCGCGGACGGGTTTTGCGCGCGCGGAAGGCAGATCAAACCCCCAGGGCATCGAGGCGCAATCGAATTCTCCCTTCCCCCCCACGCAGTTTGTGGGGGAAGGGTGGGGACGGATCGAAGCGCTTCGGAGCGGTTCGGTCTGCGTCGGCGGGCGCCCCCCTCTCCCGGCCTCTCCCCATAAACCCCATGGGGGAGAGGGGACGCGCACCGAACCCTTCTGTCACGCGATCGAATTCTCCCTCCCCCACGCAGTTTGTGGGGGAGGGTCGGGGAGGGGGGCGCCCGCGGCTCGCGCCGGATCCTGCATCTGCGCGTGGAATTCTCCCCCTCTCCGCGAGGTACGAGCGGGGAGGGGGCCGGGGGGAGGGGCCCCATGAAGCGCCCTGACGAGCTCGCCCGCGAGGTGTGGGCGGGCGGCGGAGGAGCGGCGGGGGCGGCGCTGCGGATCGCGCTGGCGCCGGCGGAGGCGGCGTACGGGGCCGTTGTCGGCGCGCGGAACGGGGCGTACGACCGCGGCTGGCTGCGCAGCGAGCGGGTGGACGCGCCGGTGGTCAGCATCGGCAACATCTCCGTGGGCGGGGCGGGGAAGACGCCGTTCGCGGCGTGGGTGGCGCGGCGGCTGCGGGAGTGGGGACGGCGCCCCGCCATCGCGCTGCGCGGATACGGCGAGGACGAGATCCTCCTCCACCGAGAGCTGAACCCGGACGTGCCCGTCTTTCGCGGCAAGCGGCGCGTGGAGGCGGCGCGCGAGGCGGTCGCCGCCGGGTGCGACGTGGTGGTGCTGGACGACGCGTTTCAACACCGCGCGCTGGCGCGGGATCTGGACGTCGTCCTGGTGCCGGTGGAAAGCTGGGAGCCGCGGCCGCGCCTGGTGCCGCGTGGGCCCTGGCGCGAGAGTCCGCGGGCGCTGGCGCGGGCGGACGTGATCGTGCTCACCCGCAAGAGCGCGGA
>DASQBH010001156.1:0-2048 GCA_035635315.1 Longimicrobium sp. | reverse complement strand
GCGATCAGGCGCTTTCCGTACTCCGCGCGCTCCTGCCCCAGGACCTCGCGCCTGATCCGGTCGCCCACGCTCCAGTAGGTCAGCACCATCGCCGAGTTGACGAAGCGGGCAACCTGCCGGTGCGCGGCTTCGATCAGCGAGCGGATGTCACCCAGAAAGCCCGGGTCGATCAACGGAGCGGCGCTGGCCGTCGCGGGGAGCTCGGTGCGGTCTGCTGGCTTTCGCTTGCGGCTCATGTCCCGACTCCCCTGATCGAGTGAAGGAATGAATACGTGACGGCGCCAAAGGTGCACAGAGTGACCGGTTTTATCAAGGGGTGATGTGCTCCACAGAAAAACAGGGTGTCCCGCGACGGGACACCCTGTTTTCGATGCATCTAAAATTCTGATTTCCACAAGTTGATGCGCCGCAGCGACTAACCCCGCATCAGCCGTATCATCCAGGTGCGGAGCCGGGCTTGCCCTGCAGCGGGGGCATGAACGGACGCACCCGTCTTCATCACCCGAATCGCCGATCCTGCCGCTGTGGATCAGGGCGCCACGTCGTGGAACGCGATGTCTTTTTCGCGGTCGATGGTGGTGCGCATGGTCCACTCGCTGTCGAACAGCACCAGCGGCTTCTGCTTGGCGTCGTACACCAGGATGCGGCCGTGGCCGCCCGCCAGGCGCTCGATCTCGGCGCGCGGCGCCTCTACCCAGCGCGCGGCGACGTACGGCATGCGCTCCAGCCGCGCCCGCACGCCGTACTCGTGCTCCAGCCGGTGCAGCAGCACGTCGAACTGCAGCTGGCCCACGGCGCCGACGATGGGCGCCGGGCCGGTGATGGACTCGGCGTAGAACACCTGCGCGGCGCCCTCTTCGGAGAGCTGCTGCAGCCCGGTATCCAGCTGCTTTCGCTTGAGCGGGTCGCCGATGACGATGCGGGCAAAGTGCTCGGGGCTGAAGCGGGGGATGCCGCCGAACTCCAGGTCGCCGTCCGCGCTGAGCGTATCGCCGATGCGCAGGTTGCCGCGGTCGTGGATGCCGATCACGTCGCCCGGCCACGCTTCTTCGATGAGCGTGCGCTCGCGCGCCATGAACTGCGTGGGCGACGCCAGGCGGAGCGGCTTGCCGCTGCGCACGTGCTTTACCTGCATCCCCGCCTCGAACCGCCCCGAGCACACCCGCACGAAGGCGATGCGGTCGCGGTGCTTGGGGTCCATGTTCGCCTGGATCTTGAACACGAAGCCGGTGAACTCCGGCTTGAGCGGGTCGATCATCCCCGTGGTCGACTCGCGCGGCGTGGGCTCCGGCGCCAGGTCCAGGAACCGCCGCAGAAAGGGCTCCAGCCCGAAGTTGGTGAGCGCGCTGCCGAAGAACACGGGCGACACCTCGCCGGCCAGGAACGCCTCGACGGTGAACTCGCCGCCGGCCATGTCCAGCAGCTCCAGGTCCTCCAGCAGCTGGTTCAGCGCGCCCTCGGGGACGGCCTCCAGGATGTGCGCGTCGTCCAGCGAGCCCGTGAACTGGTCGATGCGGCTCTGCCCGTGGTCCTCGCCGCGCTCGAAGAGGTGCACCTGCTTGGTGACGCGGTCGTACACGCCCACGAAGCGGTCGCCGTCGATGATGGGCCACATCATGGGATAGCAGCGCATCCCCAGCTCGCGCTCCACGTCGTCGATGAGCTTGAGCGGCGACTCGCCCGGCCGGTCGCACTTGTTGACGAAGGTAAAGACGGGCGTTTTGCGCAGGCGGCACACCTCGAACAGCTTGCGCGTCTGCTCCTCGACGCCCTTGCGGTTGTCCAGCAGCATGACGGCGCTGTCCGCGGCCATGAGCGTGCGGTACGTGTCCTCGCTGAAGTCCTGGTGGCCAGGGGTGTCCAGCAGGTTCACGGCCTTGCCCAGGTACTCGAACTGGAGCACCGAGCTGGTCACGGAGATGCCGCGCTCCTGCTCCATCGCCATCCAGTCGCTGGTAGCGTGCCGCGCCGCCCGGCGCGCCTTTACGCTCCCGGCCAGGTGGATGGCCCCGCCGTAAAGCAGCAGCTTTTCGGTCAGGGTCGTCTTG
>DASQBH010001155.1:0-3640 GCA_035635315.1 Longimicrobium sp. | reverse complement strand
GCTCGCCTAGGCTCGCACCTTCCCCAAAAACCCCTGGGGGAGGTTGAACTTCGATCCCCGCTACAGCCGGCGGATGCGCCAGGGCCCGCCGCTGCACACAAGCCTTTCCCTGCATCAACCTTCCCCCAGGGGTTTTGGGGGAAGGTGGGCGGGTGGTGCCCGCCCGGATGGGGGCGGGCGTGGAGCCAGCCGCCGCGCCGGGCAGTTTCCATACCGCGCCCCCGCTTCCCACGCGGCAACATACCTGTACAGGCCGAACGTGGTCAAACCGTTCACCCCTTCACCCGTTCACCCCCTCACCCCTTCTCCCGCCCGCGCCCTCTGCAACGTAGATTCGCCCCAGCCGCTCCGACCACCACTGCTCCGTGAACCATGGGCCTGCTGCGAGCGCTCACCACCAACCGCGCCTTTACCGATCCCGAGGCCGACGATCCCCGGCTGCGGGAGCGCAGCTACGCCATCCCCTTCGCCGAGGTGTGGGCCGTGGCGCTGGACATCGCGCAGAAGACGGGCGGCTGGAACGTGGTGAGCAGTGACCCCAAGGCGGGGGAGATCGTCGCGGAGGCAACCACGCCGCTCTGGCGCTTTACCGACGACGTGTGGATCCGCGTGTCGCTGGACGAGGAGGGGCAGACCCGCGTGGAGATGGCCTCCGCGTCGCGAAAGGGGAGCGCCGACCTGGGGACAAACACACGGCGCATTGCCCGGTTCTTGCGGACGCTGGACGCCCGCCTTCTGGTAAGCAAACGTGCAAACCGTTAGAACGAAAGCAGTTGGATGCCACTCACCGACGTAAGGAAGGCCTCGTTCCAGCTCGGCGACCGGGTGCCGGTGCTCCCCATCCGCAGCACCGTCGTGTATCCCTCCGGCGCCACCGCGCTCCAGATCGGCTTTGCTCCCAACGTCGAGGCGCTCAACGCGCACCCGGAGCACGAGCTGATCGTCGCCATCGTCTCCACCCTGGACGACGGGCAGGACATCCCGCCCCGCTCGCTGGAAAAGGTGGCCACCGCCGTGCGCGTGCTGGACCGGCTCAACCTCCCCGGCGGGACGATCCAGACCACGCTGCAGGGGCTAAAGCGCATCCACCTGGACGACGTGCGCTTCGAGGACGGCTTCTACACCGCCCGCGTGCGCGCCGTGGAGGAGACGCCGCTCTCCCCCGACGCCGCCGAGCCCGTGGTGGAGCGCATCCTCACCACCGTCGCCGGGCTTTCCGCCAAGGTTGACCGGGTGCCCGACGAGGTGCCGCGCATCCTGCGCATGAACCTGGGCGACCCCGGCCGCTTTGCCGACCTGGCCGCCACCCTGTGCAACCTCAAGCTGCCGGACCGCGACGCCGTGCTGCAGGAGCTGGACGTGGCCAGGCGGCTGGACCTGGTGCTGGAGTCGCTGGAGCAGGCGTGGGAGCGGGCGCGCGAGGTGGAGGCCGTGGCCGGCGAGGAGGGCGCCGCCACGGCGGAGGGCCAGCAGCAGCAGCGCACCAGCCGCGACCGCACCTCGGAGATCCGCCGCCGCATCCAGTCGCTGCAGGCAGAGCTGGGCGAGCTGGACCCGCTGGAGCGCGAGGCCGACGAGATGCTGCGCAAGCTGGAGATGGCGCGGCTCCCCCAGCGCGTGGCCGCCGCGGCGCGCCGCGAGGCGGAGCGGCTTCGCTCCAGCAGCACCACCGCGCAGGAGGCCACGGAGATCCGCGCCTACCTGGACGCCCTGATGGCCGTTCCCTGGACCCGGCGCGCGGGGGACGGAAAGATCGACCTGGACGCGGTGGAAAAGGCGTTCTCCGAAGAGCACCTGGGGATGGAGGAAAGCAAGGAGCGGCTGCTGGAGGTCCTCGCCGTCGCCAACCTGCGCGACGACCTGCGCGGGCCGATCCCCTGCATCGTGGGCCCGCCCGGCGTGGGCAAGCGCACGCTGGCGACGGCGATCGCGCGGGGGCTGGGGCGCCCGGTGGTGCGGCTGGAGCTGGGCGGCCGCGGCGAGGGGCAGCTGGTGGGCACCCGGCGCACGCGCACGGGCGCCCAGATGGGGAAGGTGATGCAGCTCATCTGCGACGCGGGGGTCAAGAACCCCGTCTTTCTGCTGGAGGAGCTGGACGAGCTGGGGCTGGGCAACGTGGAGGGCGACCCGGTCGAGGCCATGGAGGAGATGCTGGACGCGGAGAACCGCGAGGAGTTCACCGACCGCTACCTCGATCTCCCGTTCGACCTTTCCGAGGTGTTCTTCGTGGGCGCGGCGGGCGACTTCTACCGCATCCCGCGCGACCTGCGCGACCACCTGATCGAGATCCGCATCGCCGGCTACACGCCGGAGGAAAAGATCGTCATCGCCCGCGACTGGCTGTTCCCGCGCATCGTCAAGGAGCACGGGCTCACGGTGGAGGAGGTGCGGATCGAGGACGAGACGCTCCTCTTCCTTACCCGCGGCTACGCGCGCGACGCCGGCGTGGGCAACCTGCGCCGCTCGCTGGCCGCCGTGATGCGCTACATCGCCCGCGAAAAGGCGGAGGGCAAGGGTACGGCGTGGACGATCACGCAGGAGATGATCGAGGAGGTGCTGGGCTATCCGCGCTACTCCACCACCCCGGCGGAAATCCGCCCGGAGGTGGGGGTGGTGACGGGGCTGGCGTGGACGGCCAGCGGCGGCGAGCTGATGTTCATCGAGGCGCTCAAGATGCCGGGGACGGGGCGCCTGGTGATCACCGGCCTGCTGGGCGACGTGATGCGCGAGTCGGTGAACGCCGCGTACAGCTACGTCCGCTCCCGCGCCGACGACCTGGGGATCGACCGCGAAGTCTTTGGCGACAACGACATCCACGTCCACTTCCCGGTCGGCGCCACGCCCAAGGACGGCCCCTCCGCCGGCGCGGCGGTCACGCTGGCCCTCGCCTCCTCCCTGGCGGAGCGCCCCGTGCGCCACGACCTGGCAATGACGGGCGAGGTAACGCTGCGCGGCAAGATCCTGGAGATCGGCGGGGTAAAGGAGAAGGTGCTGGCGGCGTACCGGGCCGGCATCACCCACGTGGTGCTCCCCGCGGGGAACAAGCGCGACCTGCGCGACGTCCCCACCGACGTGCGCGAGGGGATGGAGTTCCACTACGTGGAGCGGATGGACCAGATCTTCGAGCTGGCCCTGCTGGGCGAGCCCCACGTCGTCCCCGCCGCCGGCGAGGGCGAGGCGGCCCCCCTGCGCCGCGAGCCCGAGCGCCAGGCCGCGCGGGGAGAGGCGTCCGAGGGGCACTGACGGCCGCGGGCGACGGAACGCGGGCGGCCGGGACAGGGGCTCGCGTGAGGTTCGGAGAAACGTCCAGGAACAGGGGGAAACAGGGAGATGCGTCTCTCCGTTTTCCCCTGTTCCTCTACTTTCCCCACATCTTTTGTCCCTTCAGCCCCTGCTGATTCGTTACATGAAAGTGGTCGAAGCGCCCGGCGTCCGATCTCCTCTCACCGGCTCCGCCACTTTTGTGTGAGATTTCCTCGTCTTGAGGCGTTAATGGATAGGGGATGGAGCAGGCCCGCAAACGAGAATGCCAGGCTGCGGGTCCATCCAATGGGGCAAGGGGCGGCCACCCCCCCGGTGACCACCCCTCGGCGATTGTCGTCTGATGTGCGGGTCAGGTACCGGACCCGATGGTGCCTCC
>DASQBH010001154.1:0-2723 GCA_035635315.1 Longimicrobium sp. | reverse complement strand
GCCCATCCTGAGCAGCGGTTTGGCGGGGTCGTTGACGGCCTGAAAGCGCGACAGGCTGGCCTCGCGGGTGAACCGGCAGGGGCTGATGATGACGGGGAGGATCGTCGCGCCATCCTCCTCCGCCGCCTTGAGGAGCGGCGGAAGCTCGTTGGTGACGATGAAGTCGGATGCCAGGAAGTCCGCGCTGATCAGCAGGACGGCGACCTTTGTCTTTGCCAGCGCCTCGCGAATTTCCTCGCGCCACTGCTCACCGGCCTTGAGGCGCGTGTCGTCCCACACCTCGATTCCCTCGCGCTGCAGCGGCTTGAGGTGCTTCTGCAGCCGCTCCAGCCACTCCGCGTCCGCGTGGCTGTAGCTGATGAATACCCGGATCCTGTTGGTCAAGGGGGGGAGTGAATCTGTTCCGGCGCTAGCAGGCTGGGACTCAGGCAATGGCGCTTCAGGGACATCCTCCTCAGTCTTGCTTGCGGATCCCGAGATCTCCTGCTGAGTGATGAAATTCCGCCTTGAGTGACCCATCTCGAGTTTCTGATATAGGCTGTCGATTAGAGTGCTGATGACGAGCACCGAGTCGTCGGATGCCTTTCTCAGGAACCCGCTTTCCAAAGCCAATGCGGCGGAACTTGGGTCCAGACCATGAATCCGGCCGTTAAGAAGGGGTGCAGCAATTTTCTTCCATCCCCGGGACTGCGCGAGTTTGCCGATTCGCATCCCGATGATTGTTATCGCTGTTATTGCTTCCTCTCGTCTTTCCCATGAGACGGACCTTCCCCATGAGACGCCGCCCCAACTGGAAACCGACGCGAGCGCCACTCCCGCGAATCGTGCACTACTGACACTGGTAAGCGTAAGGGTGCCTGACAGCGACAGATTGCCAGGGACCGGGATCCCGGCCGCGAGCATATCGTTTTCTATTCGCGCGCTCACAATTCCTTCTGCGTCGCACGGAATGACGAGCAGATCGCAATCTTCATCGAAGATGCTTCCGAGACGGTATTCAACCCGTGGTGGCATGGTTAGCGAGAAAGAAGGAGAAGCACATAGGAGTGAATGAGGAGTGAAGACACGGGCGACTTGCGTGGTCCATCATTGTCGCGCCGGTTAGGTACACCCGCAAGTGAACTGCGTTACAGCACGTTCGCCCGATCCTGCGGCTATCAAATTGCGGGGTCAGCGTAATGAGCGCCACTCATAATCCCCAGCATTTGCGCGGGTTTTCGCGGCGGTTAGATTGCTCGCCACGTCCGCCGCAACAGATCGTCCGATCACGCCGAACGAGGGCACGAATGCGCACCGTACGCGAGCTGTTCGACCTGACCGGAAGGGTGGCGCTGGTGACGGGCGGGGGACGCGGGCTGGGTGAGCAGATCGCGCGCGGGCTGGCGCAGGCGGGTGCCGCGGTGGCCATCGCGTCGCGCAGCGAAGAGGCGTGCGCCGAAGTGGCCCGCGAGCTGGCGGACGAGTACGGCGCGCGCACCCTGGCGCTCAAGATGGACGTCTCGTCCGAGGACGACGTGCGGGCGGCGGTGGAGCGGGTGGAGGCGGAGCTGGGCCCCGTCGACCTGCTGGTGAACAACTCCGGCACCTCGTGGGGCGCGCCCGCCGCCGAGATGCCGGTGGAGGCGTGGCGCAAGGTGATGGAGGTGAACGCCACCGGCGCCTTTCTCTGCTCGCGCGAGGTGGGGCGGCGGCTGATCGAGCGCGGCGAGCCGGGGGCCATCCTGAACGTGGCGTCGATTGCCGGGCTGGCGGGCTCGGCGCCGGAGGTGCTGGATGCCGTGGGCTACAGCGCGTCCAAGGGCGCCATCATCGCCTTTACGCGCGACCTGGCAGTCAAGTGGGCGCGCCATGGCATCCGCGTGAACGCCGTGGCCCCCGGCTTCTTTCCGACCAAGATGACGAAGGTGGTGCTGGAGCGCGCGGAAAAGCTGGTCGCCCGCAACATCCCCCTGGGCCGCACCGGCGGCGAGGACGAGCTGATGGGCGTCGCCCTCTTTCTCCTCTCGCCCGCCGCCGGCTACGTGACGGGTCAGGTGCTGGCGGTGGATGGCGGCCTGATGGCGCAGTAGGCGGACGAAGTGCGAAAGTGCGAAAGTGCGAAAGTGCGAAAGTGCGAAAGTGCGAAAGTGCGAAAGTGCGAAAGTGCGTGAGTGTGCGCGCAGCAGGGTCGCTCTGTCATTCCGAGGCCCGGCCGCGCTGAACCCGAGGTCTCGTCCGGAAGGTCGCAGGGCCGAGGAATCTACTCTCGGCCTGTTGGTGGGTGGACGCGGCAGCCCGCGCGAGAGCCGCGGCGGGCACGGCGCCTGACGAAGTGTGGCGGGGCCGATCCGCGAGAAGCCGGCGGTCCGACAGGCCACGAGCATGCCGGGAGTAGATTCCTCGGTCGCGCGCCGGGTCCTGGCGAACCGGACGGACCAGGGTGTGCGCTCCCTCGGAATGACAGATGAGGAGGCGCGACGGGTTGCGGACGCGCAGGCGCCTGAGACGCCGCACACCGCCGGGCCGCCGAGTCCGCGCAGGCGGACTGTGTGCCGTTGTTGCCGCGAATTTATTCACTCCGGGCCGGCGTCGGCGGACACACCCCGGTTGCGGACGCGCAGGCGTGTGGGACGCCGCACACGGCTTGGCCGCCGAGTCCGCGCAGGCGGACTGCGTGACGTTGTTGCCGCGATTTCAATCGCTCCCGGGAAGCCGGCGGACACACCCGGTTGCGGACGCGCAGG
>DASQBH010001153.1:0-3070 GCA_035635315.1 Longimicrobium sp. | reverse complement strand
AATCCGAAGCGCCCCGATCTCAGCCCCACACCCAACCTCCCCCAGCAGTTTTGGGGGAGGTGGGCCGGTGGTGCCGGCCCGGAGGGGGCGGACTCCGCACTCTCTGGAGCGCGCCAGGGTTCAGGCGCCTCCCGAGGAAGGATCCGCCGGGCGCGGATTGCCGGCGTCCACCACCCACCGCCACGTGCCGTCGGGCTGCAGCCGCCAGACGCTGAGGTACTTGGTGTAGCCCACCCGCCCGTCTTCCCCGCGGCTCACCCCGTCGCCCACCGTGTAGCCCAGGTCGCCGCTGGCCGCCATTCCGCCGGCCACCGGGGCCACTCCAGCGTTCCGCCGCCCTCGCCGAACAGGGCGGCGCCGGCCAGGGAGAGGGTCAGCCTGTCGAGCATGGTTGGACCAGTTGGATCGGGATGAGGGAGGAGCGCGGCCCGTCGTGGAGATGCGATGCCGGCCGGGAGCGGCAGGTTGGAGGCGGAACGCGGGGAGGAGCGGGGTTCTGTCAGGCAGCCGGCATCGGCGGAATCCGCATCACCCCCACTTTTCCAGGAATCGCATCAGGGCCGCCTCCTCGGGATAGTAGCGGCCGGGCTGCTCGTCGTCGCGCGGGGCATCGCGCATCAGGGGGGCGATGGTCTTGCCCTGGGCGTAGCGCTCCATCACCGACGGATGGACGTACGCGCTGCGGCAGACGGAGGGCGTGTTGCCCAGCTCGCTGGAGACCAGCTTGCACGCCAGCACCAGGTTCTTCTTTGCTTCGCGCTCGTTCTGCGGCGGGCCCAGGTCGCTCAGGATGGTGGCCATGCGTACCGTGCCCCCCCAGGTGCGCATGTCCTTGCTGGTGTAGCGCTCGCCGACGATCTGCTTGATGTAGCTGTTCACCTCCGCCGCCGTCACCGGCCGCACCTTGCCCTCGTCGTCCACGAACTGGAACAGGCGCTTGCCGGGGAGCTTCAGGATCTCGTGCAGCACCTCCACCAGCGGCGTGTCGGCCACCACCGAGCGCTGGTCGATGGACTTCTTGCCGACGTAGCGAAAGACCAGGTTGTTCCCCTCGATCTTCAGGTGCTTCTTCTGCAGCGTGGCGATGCCGAACGTCTTGTTGGTGACCGCGTACTCCTCGCTACCGATGCGAAAGAAGCCGCGCATGATCAGCCGCACCACCGTGGCCAGCACGCGCTCGCGCCCCACGCCCGTCTGGCGCAGGTGCTGCTCGGTGGCTTCGCGAAGCCGGGGGATGGCGCGGGCGTACTCCAGCAGCTTGCGGTACTTCTTCTTCGCGCCCTTCGCCACGTGGTCGGGGTGGTAGCGGTACTGCTTGCGCCCCGCCGCGTCGTAGCCGTACGCCTGCACCTTGCCGGCGGGGTCGGCGTTGATGTGCACGTCCGTCCACGCCGGAGGAATGGCCAGCTTGCGGATGCGGGCGAGCGCGGGCTCGCTGCGCAGCGGCTTGCCGTCGCCGCGCAGGTATTCGAACCCCGCTTCGGGCGTCCCCACCCGCCGCCACGGCCGTTCCTTCGTCTGCTTCTTCGCGGTTTTCGTGGGCATCGTGCGGCAGGGTGCTTCAAGGAGCGTTCCCAAGGATGGATAGGTGGCGCATCCGGCGCTTTGCCAACCCCGCCCGCGAGCGCTATCTTGCGCGCCCTTAACGACCCCCGCGCCCGGCGCGGGGTGTGCTTTTCGTCCACCGCGTAACGAGCCTTTAAGCCATGCGGATGCTGGTGCTGGGGGCGGGGCTGCAGGGCTCTGCCTGCGCCTACGACCTGCTTGCCCATACAGACCACGACGTGGTCCTGGCCGACCTGAACGTCGACCACCTTCCCGCCTTTCTGCAGCCGTACCTGGGCGGCCGGCTCACCGCGGTGCGGGTGGACGCCAACGACCGCGCCGGCGTGCGCCAGCTGATGGAGGGCGTGTCCGCCACCATGAGCGCGTTCCCGTACTACTTCAACCACGGGATGACCGTGGCCGCCGTGGACGCCGGCTCGCACTTCTGCGACCTGGGCGGCAACACCCAGATCGTGCAGGAGCAGAAGGCGCTGCAGTCGCGCGCGGTGGAAAAGGGCGTGAGCGTGGTTCCCGACTGCGGCCTGGCGCCGGGGATGGTGAACATCCTGGCCGAGCACGGCATCGCGCAGCTGGACCAGGTGCAGTCGGTGCGCATCAAGGTGGGCGGCCTGCCCCAGAAGCCGGAGCCGCCGCTCAACTACCAGGTGGTGTACAGCCTTGAAGGCGCGCTGGACTACTACACCACCCTCAGCTGGGTACTGCGCGACGGAAAGCAGACGCAGGTAAAGGCGCTGTCGGAGATCGAGCACATCGACTTTCCCGGCATCGGCACCCTGGAGGCATTCCACACCGCCGGCGGCCTGTCGACCATGGCGCAGCGGTACGAGGGGCGGATCCCCACCATGGAGTACAAGACGCTGCGCTTTCCCGGCCACGCCGAGATGATGGCGGTGATGCGCGACATCGGCCTGATGGGGATGGAGCCGATCGACGTCAAGGGCGTCAAGGTGGTGCCGCGCGACGTCTTCATCTCCATCGTGGGCCCGAAGCTGAAGAAGGACTACCGCGAGAGCCCGGACCAGGTGGCGCTGCGGGTGGAGGCCGAGGGGATCGACAAGGGCGAGCGCGTGCTCTACCGCTTTGACCTGCTGGACCGCTACGACGAGGAGACGGGGATCACGGCGATGATGCGCACGACGGGCTTTTCGCTGGCCATCACGGGTGCCATGCAGGCCGGCGGCAAGGTCAAGCCCGGCGTGTGGACCCCGGACGAAGCCATGCCTCCCCGCGAGTACATCGCCGCCCTCGCCGAACGCGGCGTGGTGATCCAGGAGAGCCGGGTCGTGCTCCGGTGACCTAGTGCGGTAGTGCGTGAGTGCGGAAGGGGCCCGGCGGCATGCCGGGCCCCTTCGCGTTTGCGGCGCTCCGCCCTGAGCGGCTGAAGCCGCCGCAACGACTGCGGAAAGCCTCACAAACTGCGTGAGGCTTCAACAGCTCGAACCGCGGATCTGCGGGGATCGTCATTCCGAGGGAGGCGCCCGCACGGGACCTGCCCGTGCCGGAC
>DASQBH010001152.1:0-6501 GCA_035635315.1 Longimicrobium sp. | reverse complement strand
CCGCACGCAAAAGCGGGACTCGCGCGCGCGGCCTCGCAGCGCCATGTTGGGGGCCTGTGGACGACGCTCACCGACTGCGGAGACGGATGCGGAGACGGATGCGGAGGATGACGGGCAGGCTCGTTGGGCCGGGGATGATTCTGCTCGCCGCGCTGGCGGCCGGCGCGTGCCGCGACCGCGGCGCCGCGGCGAAGGGCGGCGAGCCGGTGAAGCTGGATTCCGTGCCGCGGCGCGTGGAGGTGCGGATGTACGTGGCCACCGACTGGGCGTGGAACGAGGAAGACACCCTGCGCGTCACCGTGGTCAACGGCACGGACCAGCCGCTGGCGGGCGACCTGAACCTGTTCGTCGGCTCGCCGGTGGAGGTGCTGCGCGACTCCATCCGCCCCGACAGCGCGCCGCCGGAGCCCGCGCTCACCTCGTCCGGCGAGGGGACGCGCCTCACCTGGCCGCTGGCGAGCCTGGCCCCCGGCGCCAGCGGCGAGTTCCGGCAGGCCGTGCGCATGCCGCCGGCGCCCCGTCCGCGCCGCCCGGCGCAAGGGAGCGACACCCTCAGCCGCTTTACCGTGCGCGCCTGGGTGGCTTCTGACGGGCGAGAGGTGGCGCAGGCGGCCGACACCATCCGCATCCGCGCGGGGAGCGAGGTCGTCGCGGGCGGGTGCGGCGGGGTGGAGGACGTGGCCGTGACCCGCTACGGCATAGGCCCGCTGCGGCTGGACATGCAGGCCGGCGACGTGCGCACCCTGTGCCCCGAGGCGCGCGACACCACCTGGCAGCAGGAGGGGACCACGGAGCGCGGCCTTTCCGTGCGCCTGGCGGGGCACCCCGTCACGCTGGTCCTGGACCGCGACCGGGTGGAGCGCATCGTCGTCGACACGGCGGGGGTGCGCACGGGGACGGGGGTGGGCGTGGGCTCCACGCTGGCGGAGCTGCGCGGGCGCTACGGGCGGATGTGCGCGGGGGCGGGCGAGGGGCGCGTGGCCGTCTGGTTCCCCGCCGCGCCGGGGGTGAGCTTCGCGCTGGACTCCACCGTGGTCCCCACGGGCGATCTCGATCCGCAGACGCTGCCGGAGACGGCCAAGGTGGACCGCATGTGGGTGCGCCAGGGGACGGACGACTGCCCCGCGGCGCCCTGATCATCAACCGAAGGACGATCCCGTGAAGATCCCGATGGCGGTGCTGGCCGACGAGGCCAACGTTTCGCAGGAAGGCAAGCTGAACCTGATGGGCATCTTCGACCGCATTGCCGCGGCCGAGTTTCCCGTCGTGCATCCCAAGATGGTCTTCGCCTTTCGCGTGGAGGCCGACTCTGGCGACAGCGGCCGCGCCTTTCCCGTCCAGGTGTCGATGGAGGACGAGGACGGCACGGCGATCTTTCAGGCGGACGGCGAGATGATGGCGCCGCCGGTGCCGCCGGGCGAGTTCAGCACGGCCAACCAGATCTTCGCGCTGGTGGGGGTGCAGTTTCCGCGGCCCGGCATCTACCGCTTCGTGGTGCGCGTGGGCGACAGCGCGCGCCACGAGGCGCCCTTCCTGGTGCAGCACTCCGCGCGCGACTCCTCGATGAACTAGCGGCGGGGCCGATTTCTCGATCGGCCCGGCCCGACCAGACGACTGGAATGCTCCGGCTCGAAAACCTGACGCGCCGCTTTGGCCAGACGGTGGCGGTGGACGGCGTGTCGCTCGACGTGGCGGCGGGCGAGTTCCTTACCCTCCTGGGCCCCTCCGGCTGCGGCAAGACCACCACGCTGCGGATGATCGCCGGCTTCGAGACGCCCACCTCCGGCCGCGTGGTCGTCGGCGACCGCGACGTGAGCGCGCTGCCGCCGCAAAAGCGCGACGTGGGGATGGTCTTTCAGAACTACGCCCTCTTTCCCCACCTGGACGTGTGGGAGAACGTGGCGTTCGGCCTGCGGACGCGCGGCGAGGGGAGGGACGCGCTGACGCAGAAGGTGGAGCGCGCGCTGGAGCTGGTGGAGATGGGCGGATACGGACGCCGCAAGGTGCAGGAGCTTTCCGGCGGGCAGCAGCAGCGCGTGGCCCTGGCCCGCGCGCTGGCGCCCGAGCCGCCGCTGCTGCTGCTGGACGAGCCGCTCTCCAACCTCGACGCCGCCCTGCGCGAGCGCACGCGCGACGAGCTGCGCGCGCTGCTCAAGCGGCTGGGGATGACGGCCGTCTTCGTCACCCACGACCAGGAAGAGGCGTTCGCCCTCTCCGACCGCGTGGCCGTGCTCAACCGCGGCCGGCTGCAGCAGCTGGGCACGCCGGAAGAGCTGTACGGCGTACCCGCGAACGCGTTCGTGGCGTCGTTCCTGGGCCGCGCCAACTTCTTCCCCGCGACCGTCGAGTCGGTGGATGGGGAACGCGCCGTCTGCCGGCTGGCCGGCGGCGCCGCGTGGGCCGCGCGGCTGGCCGCCGACGCGCCCCGCACCCCCGGCGCCGCCGTGCGGGTGATGGTGCGTCCCGAGGCGCTGGAGCTGGCGGCGGAGGGCGCGGCGGAGGGCGCGGCGGACGCGATCCCCGGCCGCATCGCCGACCGCCGCTTCGCCGGCGCGGCGACGTTCTATCGGGTCGAGACGGAGGGCGGCGCGGACGTGCTGGTGCAGGGCCGCCCCCACGACGCCGACCCCGGCGACGCCGTGCGCCTGGCGCTGCACCCCCGCGCCGCGCCGGTGGCCTACGCGGCGGAGGAGGGAGCATGAGCCCGCCAGAGGGAATGCGCATCGTCCCGCTGCGCGCGGAGGACCGCGACGTGGTGCGGCAGGCGGCGGAGCTGCTGGTGGAGGGCTTTCGCGCCGACTGGCCCGACGCGTGGCCGCGCATCGAGGACGCGCTGGCGGAGCTGGCCACCTTTGCCACCGACGACGAGCGCGTGGCGTGGGCGGCGGTGGACGCGGACGGGAGCGTGCTGGGCTGGATCGGCGCCATTCACCTGTACGACGGCAACGTGTGGGAGCTGCACCCGCTGGTCGTCCATCCCGATCATCGAGGCCGCGGCGTGGGCCGCGCGCTGGTGGAGCTCCTTGCGGATGCGGGGCGCCAGGCCGGCGCGTTCACGCTGTGGGTGGGGACGGACGACGAGGCGCAGATGACCAGCCTGGGCGGCGTGGACCTGTACCCCGGCCTGCTGGAGAAGCTGCGCGAGATCCGCGACCTGCGCCGCCACCCGTTCGGCTTCTACCAGCGCCTGGGGTTCGAGGTCGCCGGCGTGGTGCCCGACGCCAACGGCTTCGGCAAGCCCGACATCCTGCTGGCCAGGCGGCTGCAGGCGCGATGACGGTCCGGCCCCTCCACCTGCGCACCCGCTCCGCCACCGGCGGCACGGAGCGGGTGGAGACGGTGCCGCGCGACTGGGATCCGGCCCGGACCGCCGTCGTCATCTGCGACATGTGGGACGCGCACCACTGCGTGAGCGCGGCTCGCCGCGTGGTAGAGATGGCGCCGCGGATGAACCTGGTCGCCGCCGCGCTGCGCGGGCAGGGCGCGCTGATCATCCACGCGCCGGCCGGGTGCGTGGATTTCTACGCGGGGACGCCGGCGCGGCTGCGCGCCCGGAAGGCTCCGGCGGCACGGGCGCCGTGCGTCTTCGACTGGAACGGGTGGGAGCACGATCCGGATGCCGCGCTCCCCTCGACGCTGACCGATCCCGGCGCCTGCTCGTGCGACACGCCGGAGCCGTGCGGCGTGGCCGAGCCGCCGTATCCGTGGACCCGGCAGACCCCGCTGATCGAGATCCGTCCGGAGGATGCCGTGAGCGACGACGGCCAGGAGGTGTTCAACCTGCTCGAGGAGCGCGGGATCGAAGACGTGGTGGTGATAGGCGTCCACACCAACATCTGCGTGCTGGGGCGGCCGTACGGCATTCGGCAGCTGGTATACGCGGGCAAGCGGCCGATCCTCTGCCGCGACCTGACGGATTCCTTTCACCGCGATCCGCGCGGCCACGGCTGGGGCACGGAGCAGGTCGTCGCCCACATCGAGCGCCGCTGGTGCCCCTCAGTCATGAGCGACCAGCTGGCGGGAGGGATGCCCTTCCGGTTTCGCGAACGCTGATGGCGCGTGTCCCCGGCGCTGGAGAAGTTCGGGCGCCGCCGCGGATCGCGACGACGCCCGGCCAGCGTGGAGCAGTTCCGGCTCAGTCCACGCACCCGTCGTATTCCATGGTGTGGAAGCAGTGGACCTGGCACGACATCCAGCAGGTGTAGATGGCCCGGTGCGTCTCGGGGCAGTTGTAGTCGCTCTCAGCGTTCGCGCGCACGGTGCCGCGCACGCCGACGGGGAGGGACGCGGTGGGAAAGCTCTCCACATCGAGCAGGTCCAGAGCCAGGCGGATCTTCTTCATTGGATTCCGTTCCGTTGGATGAGGATGGGGACCTGTCCTGCGCTCAGGGCTCGCACGTGGGGTTGAAGCCGGTCAGAAAGCACTTGCCCGGGCACGAGTAGACGCAGGTGCTGCCTCCGTCGTAGGTGAGCGCCATCACTCCCTGCTCCTCGCACTCCGGCGGGCAGGAGCCGGCGCAGGTAAGGATGTCGAGGTCGGTGTCGCCGATCTCGCCGGTGCCGGCGCGGTGGCCGGCCACCGTGCCTCGCCGGTTTCCGGCGCCGCCCTGGGGCGTGAACGACTCCACGCGCAGCATGTCGGGATCGAGCCTGAGCTTGTGCATCGGCACCTCCTGGGATGGATGGCTCCGGGCCGGGGACGGTCGCGGCCCCGCGCCTGTATCATCACATGTATCGTCGTGAAATGCAATTAAGGGCGGAGGGCGGACGATGAGCGGGCGCGGCGGATTCCGTCGGCCCAGCGCGACGGCGGTGCTGACGGGGGGCGTCCTCGTCGTGCTGCTGTGGCTGGTGCTGTATCCCAACCTGTTCGTGCTGGCGGACAGCTTTCTGGACGGCGGAAAGGTGACGGGCGAGCACTACGCCCGCTTCCTGGGCAGCCGCAGCGAGCGCGAGGCGCTGTGGAACAGCGTGTGGATCTCGCTGGCCAGCGTGGTGCTTTCCGCGCTGATCGGCGTGCCGCTCGCCTTTCTCTTTGCGCAGCGGGACTTTCCCGGCCGGCGCATCCTGGGCGCGCTGGCGGCCATGCCGGTGCTGCTGCCGCCGCTGGTGGGCACCATCTCCTTCCTCTTTCTCTACGGCGAGAGCGGGTTCCTCACGCGCGGCGTACAGACGCTGTTCGGGATGGAGCAGGCGCCGTGGCGGCTTTCGGGCGCGTGGGCGGTGCTGCTGGTGCACGCGTACACCATGTACGTCTACTTCTACATGTTCGTCTCCGCCGGCCTGTCGCGCCTGGACGCGGGGTACGCCGAGGCCGCCGCGGCGCTGGGCGCGGACCGCATCAGCACGCTCGTCCGCGTGACCCTGCCGATGCTGGCGCCCGCGCTGGGCGGCGCCGCGCTGCTGGTGTTCATGACGTCCATGGCCAGCTTCAGCGCGCCGTACGTGTTCGGCGGGGGCTTTCGCGTGCTCACCACGCAGCTGTACAGCAGCAAGCTGAACGGCGAGGACGGGCTGGTTGCGGTGGAGGCGGTGGTGCTGGCAGTCGCGTCGATGCTCTTCCTGTTCCTGCTGCAGCGCTACGAGTCACAGCGCGAGTACACGGGCGCGGGCAAGGGGCTGGGCGCGGGGCGGCGCGAGAGCGGCGAGCGGGGGTGGCTGGTGGGACTGGGCGCGGCGGCGTTCGTGGGATTCCTCCTGCTGCCGCACCTGACGGTGCTGCTGGTGTCGTTCGTCCCCGAGGGGACGTGGACCATCCAGGCGCTGCCGCCGGAGTACTCGGCGGAGAACTACGGCCGCATCTTCAGCGATTCGCAGCGCCTGGTGCCGGTGCTCAACTCGCTGCGGATGGCGACCGTCGCCACGGTGGCCAACATCGTGTTCGCGTTCGGGGCGGCGTGGCTGCTGGCGCGGCGGCGGGTGCGGGGCAAGGCGCTCATCGGCGCGCTGGTGGCGCTGCCGTGGGCGCTGCCGGGGACGGTGCTGGCCATCGCCCTGGCGTACACCTTCAACGTGCACCAGCCGCTGGCCGGCCGCTTCGTGCTGGTGGGGACGTTCGCCATCCTGCCGCTGGCGTACTTCATCCGCAACATCCCGCTGGTCACCCGCGCGGCGCTGGCCAGCTTTCGCCAGCTGGACCCCTCGCTGGAAGAGGCGGCCGCCTCGCTGGGCGCGTCGCGCTGGACGGCGGCGCGGCGGGTGGTGCTGCCGCTGGTGCTGCCGGGCTTGGCGGCGGGGGCGCTGCTGGCCTTCGTGACGGCGCTGGGCGAGTTCGTCGCCAGCATCCTGCTCTACACCAACCGCACGCGCCCCATCTCCGTGGAGATGCTGTCGCAGCTGCGCGGCTTCGATTTCGGCGGG
Source organism: Longimicrobium sp. (assembly GCA_035635315.1). Lineage (GTDB taxonomy): Bacteria > Gemmatimonadota > Gemmatimonadetes > Longimicrobiales > Longimicrobiaceae > Longimicrobium. The sequence goes on along the minus strand of DASQBH010001152.1, from coordinate 141 downwards.
GCGGCCGCGTACGGCGTGATCCTCATCGTGCTCGTGGCGATCGTCTTCGCGTCCGGGTACCGGAACGTGGGGGGCGAGGGGGGGTGATCACGCGGCATCGAGGGAAAGCGGAGGCCCGTCGCTGCGCGATGGGGGCCCTCT
>DASQBH010001151.1:0-3060 GCA_035635315.1 Longimicrobium sp. | reverse complement strand
CCACCACCCCACCATCACCGTTCACCCATCACCCGTTCACCGCCACCTCCGGCCGCGGTCAGAAGTGGCGGCGGACGTCCGCGGCCAGCTGCGTCTGGGGGAACAGGAGGTCGATGACGCGCAGCATCACGTTCATCCCGTTCGCCCCGTTGGTGAGCATCACCACGCCGTCGCGGCTTTCGGCAAAGTAGAAGGCCATCGCCTTCTCGCCCCAGTCGCTGCCGCTGTGCATCCGCACGGTCTCGCCCGGGAACTGGATGATCTCCCACCCCAGCCCCATGCCCACACGCGGGCAGACCGCCACCTGCGCGGGATCGCACTGCGCCATGGCGGCTTCGTTGACCACGTGTGCGGAATCGCGCTGCGCGGCGTACGCGGGCGCCAGCCCCTCGCGGTGCATCACGCCCACGAGAAAGCGCGCGTAGTCTCCGGCCGTCGTGTACAGGTCGTCCGAGACCACCACGGAGTCCTTGATGGACGGCTCGCCGTAGCGCCCCTCCGGCCCGAACGGCATGGCGATGCGCCCCGCGAACCAGTCGCGCCGCGTGGACGCCGTGTTCGTCATCCCCAGCGGCTGCAGCACGTACTCGTTCGCGAGCGCCTCCCACGGCGTACCCAGCTTGTTCTGCGCGAACCGCTTTGTGTACTCGTACCCCTCGCCGGAGTAGCCGAACGTCCCCGGGTCGCGCTGGAACGCCAGCACGCGGCCGGGCTGCTGGTAGCGCCAGTTGGGAAAGCCCGTGCGGTGGCTGAGCGCGATGCGCGGCGTGAGCCGCTGGTGGCGCGGGTCGCCCGCCACGTCGGGGTCCACCCAGTGGCCGGCGAGCGGCTCGTCCAGCGAAAGCCGGCCCGCCGCGGCCAGCCGCAGCATGGTCTCGGCGAACACGGGCTTGGCCAGTGACGCCACGTTGTACAGCGTCGATTCGGTCGCCGGAACGCCTTCGGACTGCTCGCCGTACACCCGCGTCCACTGCACCCGCCCGCCGCGGATGTACGCGACGGAGATGCTGGGCACGTGGTGCTCGGCCAGCCACTGCGGCGCCTTCTGGTCCAGCGCCGCCGCGGCGGGGTCCGCGGGTTCCGAAGGAGCCTGCGGAGCCGGTGATGCGAGCGATGACGGACGCTGCGGAGCGCACGCTCCCAGCACCAGGCCAAGGACGAGCAGCCCGCGGGCATCTATCGGCATGGGGAATTCCCCTCGATTCGGTCGTGGATGGTGGGGGCCATGGGTGACGCCCCCGCGATGTCTATAGTGGATGCCGCGGAGGGAGGGACGGTTTGAATCGATGAAAGGATTCAGCGGATGATGCGGCGTTTCGGCAGGCCCTCGGCCCGCCCCCACCCGGGCTCGTAAACCTCGCCCACCCTCCCCCAAAACTGCTGGGGGAGGGTGGTTCAGGCAGGCATCGCGCGCCATGACGGACCGCTTTGACGACGCCGGTCAGGCATCCCGGCCGCGCCACTCGTCCTCAAGGATGGCGCAGCACTCCAGGTCCTCGAACCGGTCCCACCGCCACACGTGCTCGCGCAGGGTGCCTTCGTGGCGCATCCCCAGCTTGCGCAGCACGCCGCCGGATGCGGGGTTGCGCGCAAAGTACCGCGCCACGATGCGGTGCAGCCCAAGCTCCCCGAAGCCGTAGGCGAGCACCGCCCCGGCGGCCTCGGTGGCGAATCCCCGGTTCCAGTACGGCACGCCGATCCAGTAGCCGATCTCGGCGTGCCGGTGCGCGGGCTGCAGGCTCAGGCCCACCACGCCGACCAGGCCGTCCGCCTGGCTGGTGACCGCGAGCGAAAGGCGCTTGCCCGCCTCCCACGCGGCCGCGTGGCCCTGGATCCACGCCTCGGCCATCCCGTCCTCGTACGGATGCGGTATGGTCAGCGTGGTCGCCGCCACCTCCCGCGCCCCCGCCAGCTCCTGCACGCGAGGCGCGTCCGCCAGGGTGAACGCGCGCAGCAGCAGCCGCTCCGTCCGCAGGGTTGGCAGCGTCATCCGAATCTTCCCCACTGTGGTGAATCGCCGGCCGGACGCGCCGGCCTCATGGCTCAGGCCGCGTCAGTGCAGGCCGTAGCGCATGACGATCACGCGGCTGGCGTGGCCCGACGCCGACGTGTGCGGCTGCCGCCGCAGCTCCGTGAACCCCAGGCTCCGCCAGAAGCGCTCGGCACGCGCGTTGTGCTCCAGCACGCACAGATGGATCGCCGTTCCCCCCGCCGCGGCGATCGCGCCCTCCAGCGCACGAAAGAGGCGCGTGCCCAGGCCCGCGGCACGCGCGGAGGGATCCAGCATCAGCAGTCCGATCCACCAGTCGCCCTCGCCCGGGTAGTCATGGATCAGGTCGAGCACGCCGACGAGACCGCCCTGCGGCGCATGGACGCCGAGCACGTGCTTGTCGGCCGGCGTCTTTCCCGGCGGCAGCGACGTCAGCAGGTGCTCGCCCGCGCCCGCACGCGTGGGAATCCCCTCCTCCAGCTCGTGGTAATCGCTGCAGCGCTCGTAGAGATCCTGCACGAGCGCCGCGTCGCGATCATCGAGACGCGTGATGCGACAGGGAGGAAGATCCAGCTGGAGCATACGGAGCGGTGCGGTGCCTGATGATCCGTCGGGGGAGGCGAACGGGCATCAGTTTACATCCGCACGCGCCGATTGGCACGGAGAGGGAGGAGACCTGCGTGCGGAGGATGAGATGGCCAGAAGGACCGACGGATGCAGCCGGCCCGGGGGTCCGCGCACGTCATCCTGAGGCCGGCGCCGCTCCGGAACCGGATGATGCGAAAGACGCTGGCGCCGACCGAAGGATCTTGCCGGCAGAACCGTGGGGCTGGATTCATGCCGTAAATCCAGCCCCGATGCCGCCGAGAGGAGATCCTTCGGTCGCGCGCCAGCTGAAGTGCCGACGGAAGGCTTCGCGCGGCGCTCCCTCAGGATGACACGCAGCGTTCGCGAGGTTCTTCGCTACCCTCTCGACAGCCGCGCAAGGATCGGCAACACCCTTATACCGAATCCGGAAAAAGAAACGTGACTTCCTGAGGGAGCGCCCGCGCAAGTCCAGCGGCTCGCAT
>DASQBH010001150.1:0-2143 GCA_035635315.1 Longimicrobium sp. | reverse complement strand
TCCGACCCGCCGATGGAGCACGGCGGCGGCTCGCGCCAGGGCGATCCGCCGGCGTACTGACCTTCGGCTGATCCGACAGAACGAGCGCGCCGGGCATCTTGCCCGGCGCGCTCGCGCGTTTCCGGCCGCGGCCGCGCAGGTACTTCGGATCGCGCCGGAACATTGACAGTATACTGTCATTGTTGTATCCTCCCGGTGTGATTGACAGCGTGCTGTCAATGGGCGTCGGAAGCCATCCACCGGGAGCGATGAGCATGGAACAGCAGACGGTGCACCTCTTTGTCCTGGACATGATGTCGGACTGGGAGTACGGCTATGCGGTCGCCGGGATCAACCAGCCGATGTTCCAGCTGAACCCCGGCCGCTTCACCATCCGGACGGTCGGCCCCACGCGCGATCCGGTGCGGACGATGGGCGGCCTTACCGTCATTCCCGACATGCAGCTGGCGGAGTTGCGGCCGGAGGAGAGCGCCATGCTCATTCTTCCCGGCTCCACCGCGTGGGAGGAGGGCGCGCACGCGGATGCAGTCGAAAAGGCGCGCGCTTTTCTGGACGCGGGCGTGCCGGTGGCGGCCATCTGCGGAGCGACGTGGGGGCTGGCGAACGGTGGGCTGCTGAACGCGCGTCCCCACACCAGCAACGCGGCCGAGTACCTGTCGCCGATCGCGGGATATACGGGCGGTGAGCACTACGTGGACGCGCCCGCGCACCGCGACGGCGACCTGGTCACGGCGAGCGCCACCGCGCCGGTGGACTTCGCGCGGGCGATCTTCGAGCGGCTGGAGCTGTACGCGCCGCCGGTGCTGGACGCGTGGTACGCGCTCTACAAGCACGGTGACGCGGCCGGCTTCTACGCGCTCATGACGGCCGAGGAAGCGCCGGCCGAAGGCGTAGCGGCGTGAGCCGGCTGGACGAGGCGCGCCGGGCGGACCAGGCGCGCTCCCCCGCCGGGGACGCGCTGACGGACCTGGTGATCCGCACCTTTCGACTCAACGGACTGTTCCTGGCCGTCGCGGAGGAGATGGCGCGGCCGGCGGGGCTCACGGCCGCGCGGTGGCAGGTGCTCGGCGCGGTTCTCCGCGAGCCGCTCACCGTCAGCGATGCCGCGCGGGCGATGGGGCTCACGCGGCAGAGCGTGCAGCGGCTGGCGGACGCGCTGGTGCACGACGGGATGGCGGAGTACGTCGACAACCCGCGCCACCGCCGCGCCAGGCTGCTGCGCCCCACGCAGGCGGGATGGGACGCCATCGACGTCATCCGCCCGCTGCAGCACGCCTTTACCCACCAGGTGACGGAGCGGATGGAGGCCGACGAGCTGCGTCAGGCCGTCGCCCTCATGGATCGGCTGATCGCAAGGCTGGAGGATGATCCGTGGCGGCCGCAGGAGCAGGCGGCAAGTTGAGCGGCGTCGCGGCGGCGGATCGCGCCAGGACGATCCGCCGAGCTACCAGCCTTCGGCTGATCCGAACGAACGAGCGCGCCGGGCACTTTGCCCGGCGCGCTCGCGTTTGCACCTGCCCGATCCGGAGGCGTCGGGGGTCAAACCCCGGCGTCGAACTCGTCCAGGCCCCACGTCTTTACGGCGTACGCGGCGCCGTGCACCGTGCCGCTCCCCGTGGCGATGGCCAGCTTGCGGCGGCGGACGTCGGTGATCCACTGCGGCCTGCTTCCCTCCGCGATGCCGTTGGCCACGATGATGCGCAGGTCCTGCTCCGTGTGCGGCGGGTTGTTCTGCAGCTTTCGGCGGATGCGGGCCACGTCACCCGGGTCGGCGCCGCCGTTCTGCACCGCCACGTCGAAGGCCAGCGCCAGCCCCATCTCCGTGCGCAGCCCGAATCGCTGGGCGTCGCGCAGGGCGATGTCCCAGTACCCGCGGGCAAAGCGCCGCTGAATGGCCTGCACCTCCGCGCGCGAGCCCAGCCGCCGGAAGGCGCTGCTCCAGTCGTCGCGCACCCGACGCCGGCTCTGGCCGATGGAGATGGAGTTGGCCCAGTCCCGCTTGCGCGCGTCGCTGGCGTCCAGCACGCCCACGAGCTCCGCCTCCAGCCCGCCGAACGCGTTGCTGAAGATGGCCGGGTGGTTGGCGCGGATCTCCTTGAGCATGCGGCCCAGCTCGCCGTGCTTGAGCGTGAAGCCGATGATC
>DASQBH010001149.1:0-6774 GCA_035635315.1 Longimicrobium sp. | reverse complement strand
GGCCGCCAGCACGGTGGCAAGGCGCTGCTGATTCAGGCTGATGCGCTCCTCCAGCGCGTCTTCGCCCGCGGCCGGCGCGTCCTCCGCCTCGTCTTCCGCCGCCTCCTGCGGCTCCAGCCGGGCGATGGCGTCGCGCACCAGGCTGCGGCGGTGCTTGAGGTAGCGCGCGGCGATCCACTCGCGCTCCGGGTGCGCCGAAAGCCAGCCCTCGCCGTGGCGCACCAGCTTCTCCACCTCTTCGTCGCCCACCCAGTAGTGCTTGGCGCCGTCCAGCACGGGCACCAGCACGTACAGGTGCGTCAGCAGCTCCGACAGGCGCTTGATGGCCACTAGCGTGACGGTGTAGTAGCGGCTGTCGCCCCACTCCGGGTGCGCGGGGTCCAGTGCGTGCGGCTGCACCTCCACGGCGTAGCCCAGCGGCTCGAACAGGCGGCGCACGCCCTCCTCGCCGCCGCGCGCGGGGAGCATGGCCAGCCGCGCCTCCAGCGCGAGCGGCGTCTCCGCCAGCTCCGGCCGCTCGCGGCACGATCCCGCCAGCGCGCTGCGCAGCACTCGCGCAATGGCGACGGAGAGGAACGACGAGGCGACGTACGGCCGGTCGTTGACGTACTGGTCCAGCGCGCCCTCGCCGCCGCCCTTGCCGCGCACCAGGCCGACGGGGTCGACGTCCAGCAGCAGCGCCGCCGTGCACGCGCTCTCCTCCGCCTCCGGGTAAAAGACGTGCGCGTGCCCGAACGGCAGCTCGAACGACTGCGCCCGCGCGGGGTTCTTGCCCAGCAGGTAGCCCAGGTCCGTCGCAGGCCGGTGCGTGGTGCGGATGGTCAGGAGCATGGAAATTCGATGATGGGTCCGGAGCGACTGATGCTCATTGCGATTCTAATCCGGTAACGTGCCGCCCGCCCGCGGGAGCGAATGAATTCGCCGCTGGAAATTCGCGAAGTCCGCCTGCGCGGACTCGGCGGCCATGCCGTGTACGGCGTCTCACGCGTTCTCGCGTCCGCAACCAGGACCGGCGGCTTGTACCTTTGCGTGTCGCGGCGGATGGTAGCTGCGGCTACAGTCCGCGAAGGCGGACTTTGCGCCGTTCCAGCGGCGAATTCATTCGCTCCGCGGGCGGGCACGCCGATAGCCTTGCAACGCGTCCGCCTTCGCGGACACCGGCGGCCATCCCTCGCCGCCGCCGGTCACATCTCCGCCTCACGCCCTGAAAGTAGTCGTGGCGGTTGGAGCCGTCGTGGCCGCCTACTTTCATGCAGCACTTCTTGAAACCGCCTCGCGCTGCCGCAGGGGCACAGGTCGTTGCGGCCCAGCTTCTCGAGCAGCTCCTTGTCACCGTGGACGATCCGCACTCCGCGCTTCACCTTCGTCTCGGACGGATAGCCGTGGCGGCGCTTGCTGGTGCGCTCAAAAGGAACCTTGCTGGCTCGTCTTCTTCTTCCCCACTGTCACACCCTCCACTCTTGAGTTTTCGGTTGATTCGAACACCTGGCGCCCGCACCGCCTCCAGTCGTGTGGCGGCGCACGATGACGACGCGCCGCCCGCGAACCTGAACCGATACCCGCCGTGAACGAGCGCGACGCGCGCATCCAGAAGTGGGCGATCATCACCTTCGCCGTCGTGGAGGCGGTGATCATCGCGATCGTGGTGATCTCGCGCGTCCGCGGCGGCTGATCCTGAACGGACATTCACAAATCAGCGGAGATCTCTCCCATGACTGACCGACCGACCGCCGTGCACGCCGCCCTTGCCGCCGCGGATCGCCGCGACCGCCTGAGCCGCATGGCCATCTACGCCGCCGCGCTGCTGGAGCTGGTGCTGCTGGCCGCAGCGCTGATGGTGATGGACTTCGACAACGACACGCACCTGCTCATCCTCATCATCGGCATCCTGGTCTACAGCACGCTGGGGCTGGGGTTGGCGGCGCTGGGCTCGCGCGCCGCCGCGGCCGACGCGCGGCTACTGCACGCCATCCAGCTGCTGGACGAGCGCCGGCCCGCCGCGTAGCCGGCCCATGCCCCCTGCCGATCCGGACGCGCGCGGCACCGTCTGGCTGGTGCTGCGCGCGCAGTCCGGCGACCGCGCCGCGCTGGAGGCGCTGCTGGCGCACGCGGACGGCCTGCTGCGTCCGTACGCCATCCTCATGCTGCGCGACGCCGACGCCGCCGAAGACGTGCTGCAGGACGTGCTGCTGCTGGTGTACCGCAAGCTGGGAACGCTGCGCGAGCCGCGCGCGTTCGCCGCGTGGGCGCGCCGCATCGCCAGCCGCGAGATCTTTCGCGCGCTGCGGGGCCAACGTGCGCACGACCAGATCCACGACGAGCTACCCCCCGACCTTCCGGACGGCGCGGAGACACCCGAGCCGCCCGACGGTCTGCTGCAGCGCCTGCCGGAGCTGCTGCAGCGCGTGAGCCCCGCCAGCCGCGCGGTGCTGGCGCTGCACTACATCGACGACCTGTCGCTGGAGGAAACCGCTGCCGTGCTGGACTTGCCGATGGGCACGGTGAAGTCTCGCCTCGCCTATGGTCTGGCGACGCTGCGGCGGGTGCTGGCGGAGGAAGCAGTGCGTTAGTGCGTCAGTGCGGAAGTGAACTGCTCATCCAACTCACGTACTTCCGCACTTCCGCACTTTCGCACTTCCGCACTCGTCCTTCAGCAGCGCAGCTGGCCGCTCGCCAGCCGGCAGGTCATCCCCGTGCCGGTGCCGGGGAGCGGGACCAGGGTGACGCTCCAGCCGTCCGCCTCGGCCTGCAGCACCGTGTAGCCGAACGCCAGGCCGGACCAGTATCCCTCCACCGCCACGCCATCCGCCGGCGATCCCAGCGTGGTCGGGAGCCCCTCGCTCTCGGAGGTGCCGCCGTCGCCCAGCACCAGGACGGGTGCGCGCGGTGCCGCAAAGTCCAGCGCCTCCCATGCGTGCACGTGGCCCACCAGCGAGACCCCCACCGCCGACGGAAGCCCGCCGGGCGAGGCCTGCCGCAGCGCCCGCTGCAGGATGTACGAGCCCGCCGAGTCCAGCTGGTTGGGATAGTCGCGCGCCCACAGCGGCACGTGCGTCACCAGCCAGGCCGGCTGCCCGGCGGTGACCAGCGCGGGGAGCTGCGCGAACTGCCGCGCGTATGCGGGGATGGCCCGCGTGGTGTCGTTGATCGTGTCACCGCCCGACACGGTGGACCAGCACCCGCTGGAGTACCAGGGCGCGCACGCCGTGTCCATGATCAGCAGCGTGCCCACGCCCGGCACCTGCGCAGCGTACGGGTCTGTGGTGCCGGCGCACCGGTCGGGGTTCGCGGGAACGTCGCGCGGATCGAAGAACAGGAACCAGCCCGTGCCGCCGCGCGTGCAGTCTTCGTGGTTGCCCCGCGCGAACACCCAGGGTGCCGCCGCCAGCAACTCGCCCACCGGCGCGAACCAGTCCGCGTTCCACGCCTTCCAGTTGTCGCCGCAGGGCTGTTTGCCGCCGCAGTCGCTCACCGTCTCGCGGTAGATGTAGTCGCCCACGTGCACCGTCAGGTCGCCGCCGGCCTCCCGAGCCCGGTACGCCACCGCGGCGAAAGGCCAGTCTTCCGGGCTGGTGCAGTCCTGCTCCTTGGCGCGGCACCCGGTGTCGCCGATGGACACCACCCGCTGCACTCGCGCGGGCAACTGGGCCACCGGGCGAGGCATCCCGGGAAGCTGCACCGGCGTTCCGTCCAGCCGCTGCTGGCACACCAGCACGGGAAAGCTGTCGGAGGGCATGGCGCGCACCCTCGCCGGCGCGGGGCAGGCGGTCCCCCCGTTGTAGACCGTGCGCAGCAGCCACTCGCCCTGCGCGCCGGCCTGCGTCCACCAGTACAGCAGCGTTCCCTGCTGCGCGCGCGCCGGACCGGCAAACACGGAGAGCACCGCCAGGATGAATCCAATCCGCTTCATCAACCGCCTCCTGCATGCAACCAGGTGAGTGGATCGCGCCCGGACGGCCGGCGCGGGAAGGTCGCGCGAATGGTAATCCGCGACCCCACCGCCTACAACGCTGATCCTCTCAAAGTGCGAAAGTGCGAAGGTGCGAAAGTGCGAAAGTGCGAAAGTAAAAGATCAACGGAACCACTTTCGCACTCTCGCACTCTCGCACTTTCGCACTTCTTTTCAGTCCTTGTACGGATCGATCTCGCCGGCGCCCGCCATCACCACGATCAGCGGGTGGAGCGTGTGCTCGATGCTGATCGTCGGGCCCTGCGCGTCCAGCACCTTCGTGAGGCGCCGGTAGGCCTGCGGCGCCTCGTCCAGGCCGCCGCCGCGCAGGATCACGCCCTTCTTGCCCAGCCACTCGCCCACCATCTCGCGGTTGATGCGGCCGGGGGTGATCACCCGCCCCGTCTTGCGGTGCACCTTGCCCGCCGCGGCCGTGCGGCTCATCACGCGGCCCGCGCCGTGGACGGTGGAGAACAGCGCCTCGCGCTGCAGCGCCGCCGTCTCCTCGTCCGCGGGCGTGGCGCCCTGGACGATGACCGCGTCGTCGCCCATGGACCCGCCGATGAAGCCCTTCTGCCCCGGGAACGCCGGCGTGGCGCCCTTGCGCACCACCACGTACTCGCGCTCCTCTCCCTGCGGCGACGCGTGCGTCTCCTTCCAGGCGAAGTTGTGGTGGTTGTGCACCAGCTCCAGCTCGGTGCCGCCCAGCAGCTGCACCACCTTGCGCGCCACCCACTCGCGCCCGGCGTACGCGTACTGGCCCGCCAGCTCCATCAGCTGCCAGTAGTCGTGCCCCATCGGCTGCTCCAGGTCCAGCAGCACCTCCTTTTCCGGCGCGCGGCGGCCCCAGTCCAGCCCCTGCCCCAGCGCCAGGAAGTCCGACGCGATGGTGTGCCCCAGCCCGCGGCTTCCGAAGTGCACGCCCACCCACACGGCGCCGCCCTCGTCGGCGAACACGTCCACGTAGTGGTTGCCGCTCCCCACCGTGCCCAGCTGGCGCCGCGCCTTGTCCTGCAGCGTGTCGCGGTAGCCGCCCGTGTTGGGGATGGCGTACCAGGCGTGGTCCAGGAACAGCGGGTGGTCCACCGGCGCATCGTCCGCGTTGTTCTTGCGCCCGATGCCGAACGAGATCGTCGACTGGATCTCGTCCGCCAGCTGGTTGGCCTTGCGGTCCGCCGCGATGCGGTGCGGGTTGCGCTTGATCTCGTCCAGCGTGAGCCCCCGCGTGATGTCCCCCACCGTCAGGTCGGTGCGGATCGCCGCGTTTCCACAGGCGATGTCGAATCCTACGCCGACCACCGACACCTTGTTGTCGTACGCCGCCACGCCGCCAATGGGCATCGTGAAGCCGACGTGCCCGTCCGCGAGCAGCGCCGCACGCTCAGCCTTGTTCGAGACGTTGACGATCTGGTCGATCGCCGTTCCCTCGTGCTGGCCGAACATGATCGTCTTGTCATTCAGTCGCTGGAACATCGTCCGTCTCCATGCCAAGTAGCGTCCGGATGGCCCTCTCTACCTCGTGAGGTGCATCGCGGATCTGTGTTTCCCAGAACGCGGCAAACGTATAACCCTGCTGTTCCAGCACCGACTGCCGCGCGGCGTCGCGTGCCCACTTTTCCGCCGCGGTAGAGTGCAGCGAACCGTTGTACCGCTCCGGCGGCCACGAGGCCGGGTTGCAATGCCAGAAGTCGCCGTAGCACTCGATAATGAGTGTGCCTACCACGAAATCGACGTTGTATCGGCCGATCTGCACGTTCTGGCGGTAACTGGCGCCCATCCTGTCGAGCATCGCCGCCACCAGCGTCTCGATCCGCGTCCTGTGGTTCTTCTTGTTGTGCCGCTGCCCGGCCGCGATGAACGCTTCCAGGTGGCGTGCCTTCTCCTCGGGCGAGCGCCGTGCCCATTCCTCCGAACGCCGCTGGCTCAACAGCGCCGGATCCGCTTTTCCAAAGCGATATGTGGACGGGTCGCGCACCGCTGCGGAAGCCTTCATCTGCTCCCGCGTAGCGTCATCGTGCCGTCTTCCGAAAAACGGGTTGGCGGGCCCGGTGCGCTCCCGACACTTCGCGCAGCGGCTGCCGCGCGTTCTCCGATAAATCGCCTTCCCGCAGATCTCGCATGTGCGGCCTGACCGCCCACGCCAGCGGGGGTTTTGCTCCATCGGCCGGCTAATGGAGTCGCGAACTTCTCGATCCATCAACTCGCCGCCCGGATGCTTTGCTCGATACTCGGCGGGCGTCAATCCGCAGCATGAACGCAAATGCTGGTAGTTGATGCTCCGCACGCTTCTGCCACATTCCAGACAGATCACGGCCGCCCCTTGATGAGGTTTTGGCCGGGAAATCTGGACCGATGTCAGACCTGCTGTCTACGAGACCGATTCCGCCGCCGCAAGCACGCTGGCCGTACGGAATCGGCCTCGTTCCTCAGTACTCGTCGTCGTCCCAGCGGCGGTCGGTGCGCTCTTCCTTGCGCCGCAGGTACTGGAACTGGCGATCGCTGGTGCGCTGGCGCTCGGTGCTCTCGCTGATGCACTCGATGCTGTCGGTCTGCAGCCAGACGCGCGCGCCGGTCAGGTCAACGAACTTCACCCAGCGCGGCCGCCACGGCCGGTCCAGTGCACGCCCCATGCGCGCCGCCGTCTCGGGCGACACGTACCAGGTGCTGTACTGGGCGACCACCATGTAGTAGTCCCCCGGTCCGGGCCGCTGGTCGGGCGTCTCCTCCTTCTGCTTGAGCTTGTTCATACGGCCACGTTCGTTCGGTAGATCAGGACCGCGGCGCTCAGCCGCGGCCCCGGAAAAGGTTCACGTTCCAGGATGGGT
>DASQBH010001148.1:0-8241 GCA_035635315.1 Longimicrobium sp. | reverse complement strand
CGGGCGGCTGGAGGGCGGGCGCATCCGCATCGCCGCGCGGCGCGTGGACGGCGTGCTGCGGCTGGAGGTGGAGGACGACGGCGCCGGCTTCGTCCGCGGCGCGCGCGAGGGGACGGGGCTGGGCAACCTGCGCGCGCGCCTGGCCACCCTCTACGGCGACCGCGCCTCGCTGGAGATCGAGCCGCTCCCCCGCGGCACCCTCGCCACCGTCCAGCTGCCCGCGGACGGCGCGTGACCCGCTGGCATCTTCGCGAGCAACGAGAAGATTGGTCTCACACAGAGTCAGCAGAGTCAACAGAGGGAGGCTCCATCATGTGCTTCCAATCCTTTCCAACTCTTGGCAAGGAGAGGAATGGATCGTGGTACTCACGGTCCGTCGCCTCGAACAAACTCTGTTGACTCTGTTAACTCTGTGTGAGGCCCCGTCTTTGAAAGCATGCGGCTGCCCTGGACCCCTGCATCTTCGGTCGATGGAGATTCGATGCGCGTGCTGATCGTGGACGACGAGCCGGCGGCGCGGCGGCGGCTGGCGCTGATGCTGGAAGAGCTGGACGAGGAGGTGGTGGGGCAGGCGGCCAATGGGATGGAGGCGCTGCAGATGGTGGCCGAGCGCCGCCCCGAGCTGCTGCTGCTGGACGTGGAGATGCCCGAGGTGGACGGCTTCGACGTGCTGCGCCACGTGGGAGAGCCGCGCCCGCTGGTCGTCTTTCAGACCGCCTACGACGAATACGCCCTGCGCGCCTTTGAGCACGCCGCGCTGGACTACCTGGTCAAGCCGGTCACGCGCGCCGGGCTGGAGCGCGCCCTGGCCCGCGCCCGCGAGCGCCTGGCCACGCCCGCGCTCCCCAGCCTGGACGAGCAGGTGGTGCAGGCGCTGCGCTCCGCCGCGGGCGTGGGCGGCGCGGCCCAGCGGCGCCGGCTGCTGGTGCGCGAGGGGCGCGGGCACCGGCTGGTGGCGCTGGACGAGGTGGTCCGGTTCTCCGCCGAAGAGGGCATGAGCCACGCGCACCTGGCCGCCGGGACGAAGCACCTGACCGACTACACGCTCGCGGAGCTGGAGACGCGCGCCGGCGACGGCTTCGTGCGCGTGAGCCGCGCTGACCTGGTGCGCATCGACGCCGTCGCCCGCGTCACCCGCAACGGCGACGGCAGCGCCACCCTCGGCCTCTCCGACGGCTCCACGGTCCACGTCAGCCGCCGCCGCGCCCCCGACGTCTGGGCGCTGCTGGAGGGATGATCGTACTCGGAAGTGAAACGGTGACTTCCGGAGGCTGAGGGAGCGCCGCGCCGGACGATCTTCCCGCCGGCGCCTCCCTCAGGATGACACCGTTTGCCGAATCGTATCCAAAATCTTTTTGCGGATCCGCTATTCCCCGCTCAGCCAAGATTGTCCAAACGGGGCACTGGACGCGGGTGTCCTGGTAGTAGCAGATTAAACGTTGCAGCCCTTGCTGCATCGGGTCCCCCCGGCCATTGTCGACGATGCCCCGCATCCCCCTATCCGTGCCGGCACTTGCGGCCGCCATGAACGCCGAACTGTACCGACGCGGCGTGCCGGCGTTCGTGCGTGTGCAGACGGTGGTGCGCGCGCCGGCGGGAGAGGGTGTGGAGGGCGGCGACTGGACCTTCGCGCTGGAGCGCTCCCCCGTGCCGCTGCACGACGACGCGACGGCCGAGCGCTACGCCGAAGCGCTCTTCGGCTATGAAGCCGAGGTCGAGGCGGTGGCGCGGTGGGCGGCGGAGCGCTTCCAGGCGGCGTGGGAGGAGGAGGCGCCGCGCGAGGCCATCTTCATCCCCGCGCCCTCGCCGGGGGTGCCCCGGGTGCCGCGGATCGGCCAGCCGGTGGCGGCGGAACACAGAACGGGCGGGGAGTAACCCCCGCCCGTTCGGCGTTTTGCGATCCGGCCACGTCCACCACCCCCACACTCCTCGCCGAAGCCGGCCAGTCCGCGCAGGCGGACTTCGTGTGGTTGTTGCAGCGAATTCATTCGCCCTTGCCGGCCGTGCCCCGGGTGCCGCGGATCGGCCAGCCGGTGGCGGCGGAAAACAGAACGGGCGGGGAGTGATCCCCGCCCGTTCGGCGTTTCGGTATCCGACGGCTCCGTTCAGCCGCGGCCGTCCACGGGGCGCGCGTCTGAGGCCTCGCTCTTGGTGGACGACTCGTCGGCGTCGTCCTCGCCCGCGGCGGGGCCGCCCTCGCGGTGGCGCACGCGGTCCAGCAGGTCGCGCGACGACTCCAGCATCTCGCGCGTCTTGCGGATCACGTCGCGGGTGCGCTCCACCACCTCGGAGACGGTTCGGTCGGTGATCTTGGGCCTGCTGTGCTCCTCGGCCGGAGCGTCGGGCGTTGGGTCGGCGTCGGTCACGGGGATCTCGCGGTGCAGTGGGACGGCGGGCGCGGAGCGATGGGGCCGGGGGGACGCCGGTGCGCGGCCGCGTGAGCGCCGCGCACGAGAGTACGTTAAGCGCGCGCCCGCGATTTGGCAAACCCGCCGCATGTTCTGCGCGGGGCGGAGCGGATGGCCCGCAACCTGCTTTCCCAACGGCCCGGCACCCACTGGAACCGACGGGAACACGCGGATGGAGATCACGGACAACTGCCGGCTGGCCACGTCGCTCGCGCAGCGCATGCGGGATGCGCGCGAGGAGCTTGCGCGCCGCTGGCTGGACCGGATCGCCGCGCGCGTGGACCTGCACCCCAACCACGTCTTTCCCACCGACGAGCTGCTGGACCACGTCCCGCTGCTCATGGACCACATCGCCGACTACCTGGAAGACCCGGCGGACGAGATCACCGCCGACGCCCCGGTCATCGGCAAGGCGCTGGAGCTGGGCGAGCTGCGCCACTCGCAGGGGTTCGACGCGCACCAGATCCTCAAGGAGTACGAGCTGCTGGGCGGCGTGCTCTTCAACTTCCTGGTCCGCAGCGCCGACGAGATCGACCAGCCCTGCACCCGCTCGGAGCTGCTGGCGTGCGCCCACCGCCTGTTCCGCGCCGTCGCCGTCATCCAGCAGTACAGCACGCAGCAGTACCTGCGGCTGGCGGCGGAGCAGGTGCGCGAGCGCGAGGAGCGGCTGCGCAGCTTCAACCGGATGGTGACGCACGAGCTAAAGAACCGCATCGGCTCCGTGCTGGGCGCGGGGCAGCTGCTGGAGGATCCCGAGATCTCCGCCGATCCGGCCCGCCGCGCCCGCTTTGCGAAGATGGTGACGCAGAACGCCGACGCCATGCAGGAGGTGCTGCAGAACCTGCTGGAGCTGACCAGGATGGACACCGACGTGCGCCGCCAGCGCAACGTGCCGCTGCCGCGCGCCGCGTCGGAGGTGTGCCGCCAGCTGCGCGAGATGGCGCAGCACGCCGGCGTGCGGGTGCAGATCGACGAGCTGCCGGACGTGGAGGTGAACGCCAGCGCCGTGGAGCTGTGCCTTACCAACTACGTGTCCAACGCCATCAAGTACGCCGATCCCAACCGCGAAGACCGCTGGGTGCGCGTGTGGAGCCGCACCGAGGCGCGCGACCAGGGGTGCGAGCTGGTGATTGCCGTGGAGGACAACGGCCTGGGCGTGCCCGAGGAGGCGCGCGACAAGCTGTTCTCCCGCTTCTTCCGCGCGCACGGCACGGTGACGGGGGTGGAGGGGACGGGGCTGGGGCTCAGCATCGTCCGCGACACGGTGGAGGGGCAGGGAGGCCGCGCCTGGGCGGAGTTCGACGACGTGGAGGGCTCGCGCTTTCTCCTCTCGCTCCCCTGCCGCCGCTCCGCCGACCGCGAGCGCCGCGGCGGCACGCCCGAGCAGACGACCGGCGAGTGACGGCAGGCAGGCGCGGCACTCGCGCGGCGGATCGGTCGGGGTGATGCTTTCGCCGCGGCAATTTGTTAGCTAAGATTCCTATTCCGCGTCTGGGAACCGGCGAGCCCGCCGACAGGTAGGACCCTCGTCGTAAACGGGTGTTTCCGGCAGGGTTGGCGCGAGGGCGGGCGCCCCCCTCCCCGGCCCTCCCCCGCAAACTGCGCGGGGGAGGGAGGTGCGACGCACCTTCGGGAACGGGATCGAAGTTTATACCCTCTCCCGCTTGTGGGAGAGGGTGCGAGCCTAAGCGAGCGGGTGAGGGCACCCCGCGGGCGCAGTGCGAGGCATCGCCGAACCCGGCACCATCGGCATCATCAACCTCCCCCAGCAGTTTTGGGGGAGGTGCGAGCCTAAGCGAGCGGAGGGGGCGGACCTCGGAGTCCATCGCAGCGCCCCGAATCCATCGGCAACCGCGCGAGCTGACGATC
Source organism: Longimicrobium sp. (assembly GCA_035635315.1). GTDB lineage: Bacteria > Gemmatimonadota > Gemmatimonadetes > Longimicrobiales > Longimicrobiaceae > Longimicrobium. The sequence continues at coordinate 3,964 of DASQBH010001148.1, read as the reverse complement.
CTTCGCTTCCGGACGCGCTCCAATCGAGCATCAGCAGATAAAATCGAATGACGACCATCGACGCGGGACGGCGCGTGACGCGCGTGGAGGCCCTCAAGCACGGCATCGAATCGCACGTGCGCCACACGCTGGCGCGCGACGGCGCTTCGGCGACGGAGCGCGACGTGTACATGAGCACGGCGCTGGCCGTGCGCGACCGGCTGTCGGAGCGCTGGGCGGCCACCAACGCACGCTACCAGCACCGCGACGTCAAACGCGTCTACTACCTGTCGCTGGAGTTCCTGATCGGCCGCACGCTGGGCAACGCGCTCATCAACCTGGGCGTGGAAGACGCCACCGCCGAGGCGCTGGCGGAGCTGGGCTACCGGCTGGAGGAGCTGGAGGCGCGCGAGCCCGACGCGGGGCTGGGCAACGGGGGCCTGGGGCGCCTGGCGGCGTGCTACCTGGACTCCATGGCCACGCTGGAGCTGCCGGGGATGGGGTACGGCATCCGCTACGAGCACGGCATCTTTCGCCAGGCCGTGGACGACGCGGCGCGGCAGGTGGAAAAGCCCGACAACTGGCTGCACGACGTAAACCCGTGGGAGATCGCCCGGCCGGACCGCACCTTCAAGGTGAAGTTCTACGGCCGCGTGCAGCCCCGGCCCGACGAGCAGGGGCGCATCCACTTCGAGTGGGTGGACAGCAGCGACGTGCTGGCCATGGCGTACGACACGCCCGTCCCCGGCTACTGCAACAACACCGTCAACACGCTGCGCCTGTGGGCCGCCAAGGCCACCGAGGAGTTCGACCTGGAGGGCTTCATCCGCGGCAACTACATCGCCGCGGTCGAGGCCAAGACGCAGACGGAGACCATCAGCAAGGTCCTGTACCCGCCCGACGACACGGGCGCGGGCAAGGAGCTGCGGCTCAAGCAGCAGTACTTCTTCGTCAGCGCCACGCTGCAGGACATCATCCGCCGCTACCGGATGGAGCGCCGCACCTTCGCCGACTTTGCCGACAAGGTGCAGATCCAGCTCAACGACACGCACCCGGCCATCGCCATCCCCGAGCTGATGCGGCTGCTGATGGACGAGCACGGGCTGGAGTGGGACGCCTCGTTCGACATCGCCCGGCGGACGTTCGCGTACACCAACCACACCGTCCTCCCCGAGGCGCTGGAGGAGTGGAGCACGGAGCTGCTGGGCCGGCTGCTGCCGCGCCACCTGGAGCTCATCGGCGAGATCGACCGGCGCTTTCGCGACCGCGTACAGGAAAAGTTTCCCGGCGACGCGGCGCGCGAGGAGCGCATGGCCATCATCGCCGGCGGCCGGGTGCGGATGGCGCACCTGGCCATCGTGGGCAGCCACCACACCAACGGCGTGGCGGCGCTGCACACCGAGATCCTCAAGGACCGCATCTTCCGCGACTTCAACGAGCTGTGGCCGGAGCGGATGACCTCCGTCACCAACGGGGTCACGCAGCGGCGGTGGATGCTCAAGTCCAACCCCGGGCTCTCCACCCTCATCACCGACGCCATCGGGCCGGAGTGGATCCGGGACCTGGAGCGGCTGGCGGACCTGGAGGCGTTCGCGGACGACGCGGCGTTCGGCGAGGGGTGGCGCAAGGTCAAGGCGGAGAACCGCCGCACCCTGGCCAACCTGGTGCGCGCCGAGGCCGGCGTCACCGTGGACCCGCGCAGCCTGATGGACGCGCAGGTCAAGCGGATGCACGAGTACAAGCGCCAGCTGCTGAACGCGCTGCGCTGCGTGGACACCTACCTGGAGCTCAAGGACTCGCCGGAGCGGACGATTCCGACGCGGGCGGTGCTCTTCGGCGGCAAGGCGGCGCCCACGTACTGGACGGCCAAACTCATCATCCAGCTCATCGGCCGCATCGCGCGGCAGGTGAACGCCGACCCGGCGGCGGCCAAGCTGCTCAAGGTGGCCTTCATCCCCGACTACCGGGTGTCGCTGGCGGAGCGGATCTTTCCCGGCAGCGACCTGTCCGAGCAGATCTCGACGGCTGGCTTTGAGGCGTCGGGGACGGGGAACATGAAGTTCGCGCTGAACGGGGCGCTGACCATCGGTACGCTGGACGGGGCGAACGTGGAGATCGCGGAGCGGGTGGGGCGCGAGAACATGTTCATCTTCGGGCTGACGGCCGAAGAGGTGGAGGCCAGCCGCGCCCAGGGGTACAACCCGCGCGCCGAGTACGAGCGCAGCCCGCGGCTGCGGCGGGTGCTGGACTTCGTGGCCAGCGGTACCCTTTCGCCCGAGGAGCCGGGGCTGTTCCGGCCGCTGGTGGAGTCGCTGCTGCACCACGACCCGTACATGCTGCTGGCGGACTTCGACGCGTACCTGGAGGCCCAGGCGCAGGTGGGCGAGGCGTGGGGCGACCAGCAGGCGTGGACGCGCAAGGCGATCCTGAACGTGGCGCGCTGCGGCTGGTTCAGCAGCGACCGCTCCGTCCGCGAGTACGCCGACCGCATCTGGAAGCTGGACCCGCCGGCGGTGGGGTAGCTTGTTGGAGATCCGCGAAGATCGTTGATATCTGAGGGATGCGCCGCGCGACCCTTTCTGTCTCGAAGTGCCGTGGCGCCGACCAGCTCCGGCAAAAAGCTTTGCACGCAGAGTAGCAGAGAGGCAGAGGAGCAGAGGGTTCGTTCTGCTGCTCTGCCCCTCTGCTGCTCTGCGTGAGTGCTTTTTGTCTTTACGGAGGAGGAGGGTGTTTCGTTTGGAGCGGGGTTCGCGGCGATCGCTACTGGGCCGCGAGCTTTTTCTCCGCTTCTTCCAGCGCGTCCCAGCCCAGCATGGCGCACTTGACGCGGCGCGGCAGCTTGGCGACGCCGGCCAGCGCGCGCATGTCGCCGAGCGCCTTGTCGCGGGCGGCCGTCTCGTCGCCGTGGATCATGTCGCGGAACCGGGCGGAGATGGCGTGCACCTCGTCCCACGACTTGCCGACGGCGTGCTCGCTCATCATCGACGCGGCTGCCTGCGAGATGGCGCAGCCGTGCCCGCTGAAGCGGATCGCCTCGATCTTCCCCTCGCGCACCTGCACCTGCAGCAGGATGTCGTCCCCGCAGACGGGGTTGCGCATGGGCACCACCGCGTCGGGTTCCGGCAGCTCGCCCCGGAACTTAGAGCTTCGGTAGTGCTTCAGGATCAGCTCCTGGTACACCGAGTCCAGCGCAGACCGCTCCATTTATCGCATCTCCAGGGCTTCTTCCAGGGCAGAACCGAGGCTTTCGATCAACTCGTCGCGCGTCTCCGCCTGGGAGTTGATCCCCCGGATCTCATCGATCCATCCAATCCACCACCTGCCACGCTGCCCGATCACGCCTGTGCAGCCGGGCGCGATGGTAAGCCTCTCTTTCTCCATCGCGTACAATCCTCGGCTTTTGTCCGCGCAGGCGGACAGCGTGAAGTTGTTGCCGCGATTTCAATCGCTCCCCAGGGCTTCGCACGCCCGCTCAATACCCGAACAGCCCGCGCGCCTTGTGCAGGGCGTCCACCAGCGCGTCCACCTCGGCGGAGGTGTTGTACAGGTAGAACGAGGCGCGCGCCGTGCTCCCCACGCCCAGGCACTTCATCAGCGGCTGGGTGCAGTGGTGGCCGGCGCGGATGGCCACGCCCTCGCTGTCCAGGATGGTGGCCAGGTCGTGCGGGTGGATGTCGGCCAGCGTGAACGAGACGACCCCCGACCGCTCCGACAGGTCGCGTGGGCCCAGCACCGTGAGGTCCGGGATCTCGCGCAGGCGCTCCACCGCGTACGCCACCAGCGCCCGCTCGTGCGCCAGGATCGCCTCGCGCCCCAGCCCCGCCAGGTAGTCCGCCGCCGCGCCCAGGCCGACGGCGCCCGCCACGTTGGGCGTCCCCGCCTCGAACTTCGCCGGGATCGGCGCGTAGGTGGACGATTCCAGCTCCACCCACTCGATCATGTCGCCGCCGCCGTGGAACGGGGGCATGGCCTCCAGCACCTCGCG
>DASQBH010001147.1:0-5061 GCA_035635315.1 Longimicrobium sp. | reverse complement strand
GCATGCGGGTGCACGCGGAGCTGTATCCCGGGCAGGGCCGCGCCACCCTGCGCGCCACCTACCGGCTGGTGAACCGGACGGCGGCGCCCATCGACTCCATCCACCTCTCCGCCGATCCCGGCCGGGAGGTCACCGTGCACGCCATCCGCTTCGACCGCCGCGCGCGGCAGGTGCTGCAGGACGCCGCGCACGGCTACCGCATCCACGCCCTGGAGCGCCCCCTGCAGCCCGGCGACTCGCTGCGGATGCACGTCGACGTGACCGTGGCGCCGCGCGGCTTTCGCAACCGTGAGCAGCCGTCCACCAGCACCACCATGGTGGGCGAGTTCACCAACCTGGGAAGCTGGGTGCTCCCGGCCGTCGGCTACCAGCGGGGAGAGGAGCTTTCCGCCGCGGCGGACCGGCGCGAGCACGGCCTGCCCCCCGGCGGCGTGCGCCCCGCCATCGACGACGCGCGGGCGCGCAGCGTCCCCCGGATCCCGCGGATGGAGCTGGAGGCGACGGTCGGCACCAGCCCGCACCACGTGGCCGTGGTGCCGGGACGGCTGCTGCGCAGCTGGACGCAGGGCGGGCGGCGCTACTTTCACTACCGCACGGAGGCGCCGGTGCTGGGCTTTTTCAGCATCCTGTCCGCGCGCTATGCAGTGCGGCAAGCGCGCTGGACGGACTCCGCGGCGGGGCGCCAGGTGGAGATCCGCGTGCTCCACCACCCGGACCACGGCCAGAACGTGGACCGCATGGTCCGGGGCGCGCAAATGTCGCTGGACTACTTCAGCCGCGAGTTCGGCCCGTATCCGCACCGCCAGCTGTGGCTGGTGGAGTTTCCGCGCTACGCCAGCGGCGCCCGCGCATACGGCGGGCAGATCGTGTACTCCGAGGCGTCGCCCATGGCGCAGGCGCGGGGGTACCGCGGACGGAAGGGGCGCACGGACGACCCGGCGCTCACCCTGGCCGCGCACGAGCTGGCGCACCAGTGGTGGGGGCAGCAGGTGATGGGGGCCGACGTGCAGGGTTCGCAGATGCTCTCCGAAACGCTGGCGCAGTACGGCGCGGTGATGGTGCTGGAGCGCGCCCGCGGACCCCGGGCCGCGCGCCGCATCGTGCAGAGCATGCACGAGCGCTACCTGTACGGCCGCGGCAGGCACCCGACTGCCGAGGTGCCCCTGCTGCTGACGGAGGACCACGACTACATGCACTACGGCAAGGGCGCCGTGGTCATGTACACCTTGCGCGAGTACCTGGGCGAGCAAGCCGTCAACACCGCCCTGCGCCGCCTGGTGCAGACGCACGGGATGCAGGGGCCGCCGTACGCAACCACGCTGGACCTGTACGCCGAGCTGCAGCGGGTGACCCCCGACTCGCTGCGGTACCTGCTGCACGACCTGCTGGCCACCATCACCCTGTGGGACCTGCAGGCCACCGGCGCGCACGCCCAGCCCGTGGGCGGCGGCGCCTATCGCGTCACGCTGGACGTGCAGGCCGCCAAGCTGCGCTCCGACGGCGTGGGCAACCACACCCCGGTGCCCATGGACGACCTGGTGGAGATCGGCGTCTTCGCCGCGCCGCGGGATGGGGATGCGCCGGGCGCGCCGCTGTACCTGCGCAAGCACCGCATCCACTCCGGCCAGCAGACCCTCACCATCACCGTCCCAGGACGACCCGCGCACGCCGGCATCGACCCCTACCACCGGCTGATCGCGCGGCAGGTGGAGGCGCTGTACACCCCCGACGTCAAGCTGGCGGAGGTGCAGATCCAGTCCCCGGCGCGCGAGGGGGGACGATGAAAGCCCGGGAGATCTTTCGCCTGGAGCTGGGGCTTCAGCTGCGCCGCGTATCGACCTGGATCTACTTCGTTGTGCTCCTCGGCTTCACGCTGCGGCTGGCGACGGAAGGCTACATCGGCATCGCGCGAGACGGCGGATTCTACTTCAACGCGCCGTTCGTCATCGCCTCCATCACCCTCACCGGCAGCCTGATCGGGCTGCTGGTGGCGGCGGCGCTGGCCGGAGAGGCGGGCGCGCGCGACATCCAGACACGGATGCACCCGCTGGTCTACACCGCGCCGATCCACAAATCCACCTACCTGGGCGGACGATTCCTGGCGGCGCTGACGCTGAACGCGCTCCTCCTGCTCGCCGTGCCCATCGGCCTCCTGCTCTCCACGCTGTCGTCCGGGCTGGAGCCGGAGCTGATGGGCCCCACTCGCCCGGCGGCGTACCTGGGCGCGTACTTCTTTCTCGCGCTGCCGAACGCGTTCGTCGCCACGGCGCTGCTGTTCTGCGCGGCGGCGCTCAGCCGGCGGGCGATGGCCAGCTACCTGGGCGGCGTGCTCCTGTTCTTCACCACGATCCTCTGCTGGGAGTTCGTGGCCGGCGAGCTGGGGTGGTGGAAGCTGGCGAAGCTGCTGGATCCGCTGGGATTCACCGTGATGAGCGAGCTGTCAGGGATGTGGACGCCGCTCGACAAGAGCACGCGGCTGATCGGGCTGGAGGGCTCGCTGCTCGCCAACCGCCTGCTCTGGCTGGGGATCGCCCTCGCCGCGCTCGCGCTCACTTTCCTGCGCTTCCGCTTCGCCCACCCGACCGCCCGTGCGTGGTGGACTCGCGCCGCGCGGCGGAGCGCGCAGGCGCCGGCGGTGGGCGTGATCGCGCGCGGCGCCCCGATCAGGCCTCCGCGGGTGCGGCGCACGTTCGGTCGGGCGACGCGCACACGGCAGACGCTGGCGGTCGCGGCGGAATCGTTCCGGGTGGTGGCGATCAGCTGGGGCGGGCTGATCCTGACGGCGCTTACGCTGCTGCTGGTGGTGCTGGGCCCCACGCAGATCACGCACATGGGCGTGCCGCTGTTCCCCACCACCGAGCAGGTGACCGGGTTCCTGGCGTCTCCCCTCTCCAATCCCCAGGACATCCTGTGGATGATCCTCCCGTTCCTGATCGTCTTTTACGCCGGTGAGCTGGTGTGGCGGGAGCGGGAGGCCGGGCTGGGGGAGATGGCGGATGCGGCCCCGGCGACGGACTGGGTGCCACTGGTGGGGAAGCTGATCGGGCTGGCCCTGGTGCTGGTGGCGCTGGAGGCGCTGATGACGGGCGCGGGGATGCTCATCCAGGCACTGCTGGGCTACTACGACTTCGAGGTCGGGGTGTACGCGCGGCTCCTCTTCGGCGTGCACCTGGCGGACTACCTCCTGTTCGCCGTGCTGGCGCTGGTGATCCACGTGGTGGTGGACCAGAAGTACCTGGGCCACGCCGTGGTGCTGATGGCCTACGCGCTCATGGCCTTTGCGCCGATGCTGGGGATGGAGCACCCCCTGCTGGTCTACGGGGCCGATCCCGGCTGGTCGTACTCGGACATGAGCGGATTCGGGGCGACGCTGGGGCCGTGGCTCTGGTTCAAGCTGTACTGGGCGGCGTGGGCGCTGCTGATGGCGGTGGCGGCGCGGCTGCTCTGGGTGCGTGGGAAGGAGGCGGGCCTGGCCCGGCGGCTCCAGCTGGCGCGCCGCCGCTTCACGCGCCCGGCGGCCGGGGCCGCGGCCCTGGCGGCGGCGCTCATCCTCTCCCTGGGCGGGTTCGTCTTCTACAACACGTACGTGCTGAACGACTTCCGCACTGCCGACGAGTCGTCGCAGCGGCGCGCGGAGTACGAGCGGCGCTACGGGCGGTACGAGGGCGTCCCGCAGCCGCGGATCACGGGCACGCGGCTGCACGTGGATATCCACCCGGATCGTCGGGCGGTGGAGGTCCGCGGCACGCATTCGTTCGTGAACGCCAGCGGTGTGGCCATCGACGCCATCCACCTGGCCACCCGTTCGGAGGTGGAGACCGGCGCGCTGCGCTTCGACCGGCCGGTCACGGGCGTGCTGGCGGACGCGGCGCTGGGCCACGCCATCTACCGGCTGCGGACGCCGCTGCAGCCCGGCGATTCGCTGCGGCTGACCTTTACGGTCCGCTACGCGCCGCGGGGCTTCGGGGCCGGGGAGCTGGATGCGCTGGTGGTGGAGAACGGCACCATGTTCGGGAACAAGTGGCTCCCCGCCGTCGGCTACCAGCCGGACCGCGAGATCGCGGGTGCGGGGGACCGGCGGGCGCTCGGGCTGCCGCCCCGCCCCGCCGCCCGCCCGCTGCACGACGCCGGCGCGCGCGGGGACCTGGCCGGGGTGGAGCGGATCACGTTCGAGGCGGTGGTGGGCACAAACGCGGGCCAGGTGGCCGCCGCGCCCGGCCGGCTGCGCCGCACGTGGACGGAAGGCGGGCGCCGCTACTTCCACTACGCCACTGACGCGCCGATCCGGAACGAGTACGCCTTCTACTCCGCCGACTACGGCGTGCACGAGGCGCTGTGGACCCCGCCGTCAGGCGCGGGGCAGCCGGTCACGATCCAGATCCTCCATCACCCCGGCCACGCGTGGAACGTGGAGCGCATGGTCCACGGGCTGCGCGCCGCGCTGGACTACCACACGCGGCAGCTCGGGCCGTATCGGCACGGGCAGATCCGGCTGGTGGAGCGCCCGGGCGACAGCAACAGCCTGCATGCATCGCCCGTGAACATGTGGTACCAGGAAGGGTTCGCCGTCTTCGACCCGGAAGACGATCCGCGCGACATCGACTTTCCGTTCGCGGTGGTGGCGCACGAGGTGGCGCACCAGTGGTGGGGCAACCAGCTCACCCCCGCCGACGTGGAGGGCGCGGGGCTGCTGACGGAGAGCCTGGCGTGGTACACGGCGTTCGGGGTGGTGGAGGAGACGCACGGCCCCGAGCACCTGCGGCGGCTGCTGGGGATGATGCGCGAGCTGTACCTCACACCCCGCGCGCGCGCCGCCCTTCCGCTGCTGCAGGCCAGCGACCGGTTCCTGCTCTACCGCAAGGGCCCGTTCGCGATGTACACGCTGCGCGAGTACGTGGGCGAGGCGCAGGTGAACGCCGCGCTGCGCAGCCTGCTGCGCAAGCACGGCGCGGGCGCCCCTCCCCTGCCCACCTCCCTGGACCTGTACCGCGAGCTCCAGGCGGTCACGCCCGACTCGCTGCGGTACCTGCTGGTGGACCTGTTCGAGGCCAACACCTACTG
>DASQBH010001146.1:0-4101 GCA_035635315.1 Longimicrobium sp. | reverse complement strand
GGCGCGCCTGCAGGTGGGCGGCGAGGCCCTGGCCGCCGTCTCGGTCGACAGCCGCATCCCACAGGAGGTCATCGAGCTGCTGGCCGGCAAGCCAGAGATCCTGGAGGTGCGGCAGGTGGAGATGGAGTGAGTGCGGGAGTGCGGGAGTGCGAAAGTGCGAAAGTGCGAGAGTGCGAGAGTGCGGGAGTGCGAAAGTGCGGCGCTGCGTCCGCGGGAGCCCTCACCCGCTCGCTTAGGCTCGCACCCTCTCCCGCAAGCGGGAGAGGGTATAAACGTCGCGAACACCTGCGGCGCGTCTCCGCCGCTACGTCCCTTGCTGACGCGCCCGGCCTACCCACGCGCGCAGGCTCCTGCGGACCCGAGCAGGTGAAGCCCCGCCGGGCGAGCTCCGCGAGCCCAGGGCGGGGCTTATGGCTTTTCTAGCCGCGGGCTTTAGCCCGTGGCGACCGGCCCGTGGCGTCCGGCCCGTGGCGGCCGGCCCGGGGCATTCAACCGCCGCAACGCTCCTCGCCGCGTCGGCCCGTCGCATCGGATGAGACAGGAACATTGACAAACGTCTGGCGGCACGGCACGCTGTGTCTTCCGGCCGTCTCCCCTCCGCCGTCTCCTTCTCTCCCGGAGATCCTCCGATGCTCCCTCCCCGCCTGACGCCCGTGCTCCTTCTTACCGCGCTCTTCTGCGCCGCGCCCTTGGCCGCGCAGGGTACCGCCGCGCCGGGCTCGCCCACGTGCACCGGGGGACCGGCGGACGACGCGGGGGCGCGGATCGCCGTTACCGTCGAGGGCACGCCGGAGCAGGCAGCCGAGCTGCTGGGGATGGCGCTCCAGCTGAACGGCTTTACCGTCACCCAGCCCCTGCGCGGGGCGGGAGCGTGGACCTCGGCCCCGCACCACATCTGGATTCCCGATTACCTGGCCGCCATGGCAACCGGGCAGCCGCACCCGGGCGTGCAGCTTTCGGGCGACATCCAGCCGCGAGGCGATTCCACCGAGATCTCGCTGGTGGCGCGGACGCTGTGCAGCCTGGGAAGCGCGGCCCCCGCCGGGCCGCTGGGCAGCACCGAGGACCTGCTGGAGCAGTTCTCCGCGTACTTCGTCATGCACCCGGTGGGGGGCTTCGACAGGCGGGACGGCAGGGCCGGCACCTTCTCCCTGGACCTTCCGCCCCAGGTCGCGGACCTGCGGCGGGTGGGGCAGCGCCCCGTGCCCCCGCGCGCCGTCATGCTGCACTACGCCGGCCCCGACGAGCTGGCGGCGGACGCGTACTTCTACCTGGGACCCGTTCCGACCCTGCGGTGCACCCCCTCGTGCCACGAGGTGGAGGTGCGCAGGGAGGTCTCCGGCTACCTGCGCACCATTCCGCTCTCGCCCCTGTACCAGGGAGCCACCTCCTGGGAGATGACGAAGGCGGAGGCGCTGGCACCCGGCCCCGGCGACGGCTGGGGCGCCGGATACCACATGGCGCACCGGATCGTGCGGGACGGCAACACCATCGACACGCACTACTACGTGTACGCCTTTCCCGACTACCTCATGAAGGTCCGCGGCACCTTCGTTGCCGGCAGCGGGCGCGCGGAGCGGCTGCAGGCGTTCGTCGATGCCGCCGTCGCCGGGGTCATCCGCACGGAAGGCGGCCCGCCCCCGCCCACTCTCCCCACCCCCCGCTCCTGATCTCCGTTTCACGGGCCGGAAGAACAACCGCGGAGTACAGAGGAACAGACAAAAGCCAGGGGAACAGGGGAAACCGATCGTCCTCCGTTCCTCTGGCTGTTGTCTGTTCCTCTGTATCCCCAATCTTTTTCAGGATCTGGTCGAATAGAGACTTGCTGCGGGAGGGCGGGGCGCGTAGCGTGACCGGGACCGGCCGATCCAACTCAACCGTCCCTACGGAGCCGCTACCCATGCGTCGTTCCCTTCCCACCCTGGCGACCCTCGTCCTGCTGCCGCTGGGCGCCGCCGCCCAGGAGCCCGTGATCACCCCGGGAGACAACCTGGTGGTGCAGGGCGTTCCCGCCATCCCCGCGTCGCTCGCGGCGGAGGTGCGCCGCTACACCGAGGCGCGCGCCGCCTCGTTCCAGGACTGGCATCCCACCAAGCGCGAGCTGCTGATCTCCACCCGCTTTGCCAACGCGGCGCAGATCCACCGCGTGGCCATGCCCATGGGCGCGCGCACGCAGCTCACCTTTGGCGACGAGCCCATCGCCGACGCGACGTACGAGCCGCGCGGCCAGGGCTCGTTCCTGTTCCTGCGCGACGTGGGCGGCAACGAGTTCGACCAGATCTACCGCTACGACACCAGCGGCCGCATCACCCTGCTCACCGACGGCGGGCGCTCGCAGAACGACGCGCCGGTGTGGAGCCGCGCGGGCGACCGCATTGCCTACGGCAGCACGGCGCGCAACGGCGCAGACCGCGACGTGTGGGTGATGGACCCGTCCAACCCCGCCTCGCGGCGGATGGTGATGGAGGCCACGGGCGGCGGGTGGTTCGTGGCCGACTGGTCGCCCGACGACCGCACGCTGCTGGTGGCGGAGTTCGAGTCGGTGAACCGCAGCCACCTGTGGCTGGTGGACGCCGCCTCCGGCCAGCGGACGGCGCTCACGCAGCGCGGCGCCGACTCGGTGGCGTACGGCGGCGCCGAGTTCGCCGCGGACGGGCGCGGGATCTACGTGGCCACGGACCTGGGCGCGGAGTTCCAGCGCCTGTCGTACATGGACCTGGCCACCCGCGCCATCACGCCGCTCACCCCCGACATCCCCTGGGACGTGGAGTCGTTCGACGTGTCGCCGGACGGGGGGACGGTGGCGTTCGTGACCAACGAGGAAGGGATCTCGCGGCTGTACCTGCTGGACACGCGCACCCGCGCCTACCGCCGCGTGGAGAGCGTGCCGGTGGGGGTGATCGGCGGCGTGACCTGGCACCCCAACGGGCGCGAGGTGGGCTTTTCCATCAACTCCGCGCGCTCGCCCACCGACACCTGGTCGGTGGACGTCACCACCGGCGCGGCGACGCGGTGGACGGAGAGCGAGCTGGGCGGGCTGGCGGCGTCGGAGCTGCAGGAGCCGCAGCTGGTGCGCTGGCCCACCTTCGACGGGCGCACGATCTCGGGGTTCCTGTACCGCCCGGCGTCGCGCTTTACGGGACGGCGGCCGGTGATCATCAACATCCACGGCGGCCCCGAGGGGCAGTCCCGCCCGGTGTTCCTGGGGCGCAACAACTACTACCTCAACGAGCTGGGGATCGCGATCCTCTTTCCCAACGTCCGCGGATCGACGGGCTTCGGCAAGTCGTTCGTCAAGCTGGACAACGGGATGCGGCGCGAGGAGAGCGTGCAGGACATCGGCGCACTGCTGGACTGGATCGCCACGCAGCCGGACCTTGACCCCTCGCGGGTGATGGTGACGGGGGGCAGCTACGGCGGATACATGACGCTGGCGGTGGCCACCAACTACGCCGACCGCATCTGCTGCGCGCTGGACGTGGTGGGGATCAGCCACTTCGGCACGTTCCTGCGCAACACCGAGAGCTACCGCCGCGACCTGCGCCGCGCGGAGTACGGCGACGAGCGCATTCCGGAGATGGCGGCGTACTTCGAGCGCATCAGCCCGCTGAACAACGCGGCGCGGATCACCAAGCCGCTGTTCGTGGTGCAGGGCGGCAACGACCCGCGCGTGCCGCGCACGGAGGCGGAGCAGATCGTGGCGCGGGTGCAGCAGGGCGGCACCCCGGTGTGGTACCTGATGGCCCGCGACGAAGGCCACGGCTTTGCCAAGAAGGCCAACCAGGACTTCCAGTTCTACGCCACGGTGATGTTCATCCGCCAGAACCTGCTGCGTGAGTAGGGGAGGTACGAGGGTACGAGGGTACGGGGGTGAGTCCGGCGGCGAGGTCCTGATGTCCGGAGGTATTGCAGGTACGAAAACGCGTTGATTTCCTGAGGGAGGCGCCGCTCTGCAACCTGCTTGTACGACAGGCTATGGCGCCGACCGAAGGATCTCGCTGGCAGAACCGTGGGGCTGGATCGACGCCGCAGATCCAGCCCCGCGGCCGCCGGGAGGAGATCCTTCGGTCGCGCGCAAGTGACTGTGAGGATTCAGGTTCC